>JBDRJI010000041.1:0-3678 GCA_043815105.1 archaeon | reverse complement strand
CTATTTTAACTTATGGATGTGACGAATATTTTAAGATAATGGAAAGTCCAACCTATATTCCCAAATTCCCAAAACAAGTATCAAATCTTTTTCCAAAACGTCAAAAATTATTCAGATTTTATTATTTTTTAAATTTAAAACTAAAATATTTTTTGTGTTAAATTTTGTATTTAATTATAATTTTTTGTCTTTCTATTTTTTTCTCTATTTGATATGCTCTAAAATCTTTTTTATAAACATAATTTAGATATCCATTAATTACAAGAGCTTCATATATTGGTTTATATCTATTTATTTGGGGATAGTTGATTGTAACGAAAATTTCATTTTTCATTTTTTTAATCTCTGGAATTCCCCAACCAAAAACACAAAGCATGTTTTCTATAAGTTTTATTTTATCTTTTTCCATTTCTTGATTTCCTAATATTTTCTCAGAAATTTTAGTGGTATTTTTTAAGACAATTTTTCTGAATATTTCTTTTTTGTTTCTTTTTTCAAAATAATTTGCAAGATTATTAAAGAATTTAGAAGTACTCCAAAATAATGGGTTTCCTAAAAAATAAATTCTCCCTTTAGGGGAAATATTTAATTTTTGAAATTTAACGAAATCTTTAAAGCATGGTTTATTTTTTGTTTCTTCAGTTTTAGGAAAGTTTAACTTCTCATAATCTCTAGCGGGCTTTAATAAATTTATATCTTGAATATATCGATTTTCTAATTTTTTATCAAAAATATAAAAACCTTTTTTGGAATATTCTTTGGGTTTTGCAATTCCTTCAATATTCTCTCCAAGCAAAAAACTTAATATTCCGCTAAAACAACCTATCAATAGAGAGTGATCTCTAACTTTTCTCGAAACTAAAATATTATTGTATTCTAAAATAATTCTTTTTTTGTTTAAATCTATTTCTTTTAGTGAAAGTCCCAACCATCCCCCCATATCTTTAAATAAAATGTGCAGGATAAATTCTATTAAAAATAAAGGCGGCTTTTTATTTCCTGCAATTAGAATATTTGAAGCACCCTCGTCTTTTCCTAATCTATAGAAAATTTCTGAAGTTTCTTCTTTTCCAAATATTTTTTCAGTTTCTAATTGTAAATTGGCAACCATATCTTCAAAATCTAAACACAATCTTCTTTTACTGCTAATTTTATTAGAATATCTTTTAAATGTTTCACTATATATTATTCCTGGTTTATCTATAATAAGTCTTTTTGGAAAAATAATTTTATCCAGAAGATAACTTTTTATATTAACCATCCCAACCCCCTTTAATATCCATCCCCATCATCCCCACTTGCAACCACAATCCCCTTCTCATTAATCTCGTAACTCTTGCTCTCCTTATATTGATTTGTCCATCGCATTTTCGGAATGAAGACCCTTCTCTCAATAGTTCCTAAATCTAAAAAATCCAATTTAATAATACCGTCGACGAGATATGGGATATTGTAATTAAAATCACTTCTGTATTCTTCACCTTTTTCTAAAATTAATAGTGTTGTTAATCCATATCTTCTCATACGATAAAAAGAATCTGTTATCATTTTTCGGACATTAATTGCTGTCGCCAATGCGTGTGGATTATCAAGAGAGCTAAAAAAGCAGTTGAAGCTATCGATAACGAGCCGTTTTATTTTTGGGTCATCCTTTATTCTTTGAAGAAGTTCTGTATAAACCTTTTCGTATTCTGGATAGTCAAAACATTTTATTATTATTAGCTCCTTTTTTTCAAGTTCAAAAAATTCTTTTGCGAAATCAAACTCTTTAATCATGTTGTCGATATTTCCCCTCGGTTCTTCCAAATTAATATAAACACATGTCTGTCCTTTCCTCGCTCCTTCTAAAAGGAAGTGCAAACTAAAAATAGATTTTCCAACTCCCGGTGGTCCGGATAAACCAGTAACGCTTCCGCTGGGCAAACCTCCTTGTATCATCGAATCAATTTCTTTAATTCCAGAACTTTCTCTTGTTAATTTCTTTTCGAATTTCTTTTCCATTTTAAATTTTAATTTTATTTACAACAAAAACAAATATTTTTCTTGTGTCGGTTTCTATCTTCTGGCATTTGACTTCTTCGTTGAATGTTAAATCTTCTCTTAGCTCTCTCGGGATAAGAAAATATTTTGTTGCCTCGTTTGTTCCTCTCTGAGATAAACTTGCTTTAATTTTTGTGGCGTCTTCTGAAAAAACGTGGATATTTTTTATGTGTCCTTTTAACTTGAGAGATTCCTCATAGTCTATTTCGACTTCAAAAATTATTTTGTTGTCTTTTGTTGTCTTTGTTCCAAGTATTGTTCCCATTTTACTACTTCTCCCTGATGATATGATGCCTTCGGGTTTTAATAACCTTTCTAAGTATAAAATTCGCCAGAAGATTATATTGTTTGTTCTTAAATCGGGATAAATTTTTAGAAAAGTTATCCAATATGATATATAAGGAAAGTTTATAAGTCTAAAGCCAATTTAAGATTGGAGGTAGATAAAATTGGAAGTGTAATTAAGACAAGGGCTTTTTTGGATAAAATTATTTATAAAATTGAATTAACAGGGGAGGAAGCACTTCAACTAAAAAATCACGTGACGAATGTTCATATGTTTGCGGCGGATTTATGTGATTTTGACGCTAGGATTATTGAGAGGGGAGCAAAAAGGAGTGCAAAATATTTTGTAATTCCCTTAGGTTTAAAGTCGAGAAAAAAGAAAAGATACAGCAAGGTTTCTTATCAAAAAATTGAAACCGAGGATAAAGTTTTCTTTATTTGTTCCGTCGATAAAGACCCTTTGTTTAATTGACCAAATTTTTGATTTTTATCCCATATTTCTAATAAAGGTTATATATTTATTTCGGATGTGTATCTTATGGAAGATTTTTCTGGTGAATTAAGGATACTGCAAAGTATAAAGAAAGATTGCGGTGAGCTTGAGAGAAGAGGCGATTTGACGGAATATGGCTATGGACAGTTAGCTTTGGTTAATATGATTTCTAAATGTTAACAATAATACTCTTTTTAATTAATTACAGTGTGCCCCAACTAATAATCTATAAATCAGTGAGGGTATAGCATGTCCACTTTATATTATAGCTGTATATAGTAGAATATATAAAACCTAAAATGATTATATTTATATGAAAAATAAAAGAGCAAGGTTTGGCAACCTTCCGTGTTTTCCTCAAATGAATTTTCGGAAAAGGGGATGGATGATGATTTTGGCCCCAATTGGGCATGACTCTGGTGAGCCCGATGCGACGATTGCGATTCTGATTGTGAGTGGTGCGTTGTTGGTTGTTTATTCTCAGCAGACGGACAGGGAGATTTTGCCTGAGCAATATTATGATAGTATGCAAGGCAGAAGTTATATGTTCGATGTCGGAAATTATATAAATAACCAAATGCTTTTTGTAATACGATATGAAAAATAAAAGAGGATGGATGATGATTTTGGAGGCGACGATTGCGATTCTGATTGTGAGTGGTGCGTTGTTGGTTGTTTATTCTCAGCAGACGGACAGGGAGATTTTGCCCGAGCAATATTATGATGAGGTACAGGGCCAGATATTGGCAGACGTTGCGGCGAGTAGTAGCTTGCGACTGAACGTCTTAAACGTCGAGGAGGAAAATTCTGGAGATGAAAATTTCGTTGCGTTGAATGAGTTTATCGGCGGAAAAATTCCG
>JBDRJI010000040.1:0-11951 GCA_043815105.1 archaeon | reverse complement strand
CTTCTGCAATTAAAAGACATTTTTTGGCATGGAAAAGGTGTTAGTCTCAGAATTCCTTTAAGAGTCAAACCAATTATTGAAAAATTTATAAGTGAAGGAACTTTGATTTCAATTATTATTTTAGGTGTCGTTGTTTCACTTTTTGAGCTACCATGCACAGGAGGTGTTTATTTGGCGATAATCACAATTCTCACTAAGTTTGAGGGAATACCATTGTTTTATTTGTTTATTTATAATTTAATTTTTGTTCTGCCGTTGGTTGTTTTGACTTATCTTATTTATCGCGGAACCTCTACGGATAAAATGCAAAATTGGACAGTTTCAAATAAAAAATATATGAAACTTATTTCTGGTTTGCTACTTGTTGGCCTCGCAACCTATATTTTTATAAGGGCTATTGGTTTTATCTAGACATGGGATTATTTGACTGGATGAAGGGCGAGAAGATTTTATATTATCCGGGATGCTTAACTAAAGGTGTTTTGAAAGAGCAATTTGAAAATTATAAAGAGATTTTTAATCGACTTGGAATTGATTTTATTTTACTGCCAGACAAGGAAGTTTGTTGCGGGTCACCAGTTTTGAATGCAGGTTTTAAAAAAGATGCACGAAAATTAGCCATAAAAAATTTGAAACTTTTTAAAGAAAAAGGAATTACGAAAATTGTAACGAATTGCCCCGCATGTTATCATGTGTTCAAAGAAGTATACCCTACTTTAATGCGGGATTGGGACTTGAATGTAGAACATGCGACGGTTACAATTTTAAAAGCACTAAAAAGGAAAGGAATTAAATGGAAAGGAAACGAAGAAGATAGAGAGTTAGTTTCCTATCACGACCCGTGTCATCTTGGAAGATATAGCGGAATTTATGAAGAGCCACGAGAAGTAATTAAATTACTAGGCGGGAAAATTATAGAAATGAGAAATAATCGAGAAAACGTAATTTGTTGTGGAGGGGGCGGAGGAGTTCGTGCAAATTTTCCTGAGATTGCAAAAGAGGCTGCAAAAAAGAAAGTCGCAGAGATTGAAAATGAAGTTGGGAAAATTATTTCGCCTTGCGGATTGTGTTATGCTAATATTAAATCAGCGACGGAAAAAAGTACCGAGTTTTCAAATTTCGTGCTTGGAAGATTAAGGGGGATGCGATGAAAATAAATAAAGATATTATAAAAGCCTACGGGGGCGATGCTTCACAGCTCAAGGGAAGAGCATTAGATGTTATCTTTCCGAAGAGCGTTGCGGATGTCCGTAGAATTGTTGCCAACACAAAAAGAATTGTTATTCGTGGAGCCGGAACAGGTTTGGCCGGAGGATGTGTTCCGCAAAACGGTTTAGATGTTGTGATAGACATGTCAAAGATGGATAAAATTTCTGAGCTCGACATTGAGAGAAGAACCGTAGAAATTGAAGCAGGAGTTATCTTGGACGACTTACAGGACTATGTTGCGAAATACAACTTAGAATTTCCGATTAATCCATTTAGTCATGCCGTTTGCACCATTGGTGGAATGATAGCTACCGACGCTGTTGGAAGCCGTGCGGTTAAATATGGAAAGACCTCTAATTGGGTTAAATGGGTTGAGGTTATTGATGATACGGGCAATTTACACAGAAAAGGAATTACCGAATTAAGTGATTATTCTGGAATGGAAGGAATTACAGGAGTTATTGTTCGAGCTTGTTTAAAATTATCGCCGAAGAAAAAAAGGACAGGAAGTTTGATTAGTGTCGAAAATTATGACGAGATTATTTCAATTGTCAGGGACTTGAAAAGAAACTCAAATATTTCAATGATTGAATTTTTTGGAAAGATGATTTCTGAAAAAATTGGGCTTGGTAAAAATTATCATTTAATTGTTGAATATGAAGATGATTCCGGAAAACTATCCGATGAAGAATATAAGAAAATTTTAACCATGAGAGAACAAATGGGAAGCCTGATGGTTGAGGAAGGGTATACCTACTTGGAAGACCCAAAAGTTTTACTTGATAGGTCGGGGAAACTGGTTAAATGGTTTGAAGAAAGAGATATTCCCTTTTTTGGACATATTGGAGTTGGAATTTTTCATCCGAGATTTAATGAAGAACAGAAAAAATATATTCCCGAAATGATGAAACTAGTGAAAAGACTTGGCGGTCAAATTTCAGGAGAACACGGAATTGGAATCCTGAAAAAAGAATTTGTTGAAGTGAATGATAAAAAAATCTTGATTAATATAAAGAAGAGAACCGACCCTTTGAATAAATTTAATGTGGGGAAGGTGATATAATGGAAGATGAATTTTTTGATAAATTAAGGGGGAAAGTTTTACCATATTTCGAGAATGGAGATGGACACGGATTTGACCACGTTGACAGAGTTTACAAATTGGCTTTGAAAATTAGTGCGGACGAAAATGTTGATATGGATATTGTCCGTGCTGCTACACTTTTGCACGACGTTGCGAGGAGTAGGGAGAAAGAAGGGCTGGCCACAGGACCAGGAAGATATGATATTTGTCATGCAGAAGAAGGTGCGAAAATGGCTTCTGAAATCTTAAAAGAAATGAATTTTCCGAAAGAAAAAATAGAAAAAGTTGTGTATGCAATTTCTGTTCATAGGTATAGCAAAAGATTAAAAGCGGAAACTAGAGAAGCTGAAATTTTGCAAGATGCAGATAGACTAGATGCCCTGGGTACAGTTATTATTGTTCGAATGATTGAAGCAACATTAAAATGGGGTCGTCCTATTTATGATGCAAATATTCCTATTAAAGAAAAATATGATGGAAGTAAATCTACAATGATTAACCATATTTACGAAAAGATTTTAAAAATAACACCAGAATCATTTAAGACAATTAAGGCAAAAGAGATTGCCAAGGGGCGTTATAATTTTGTTAAAGAATTTGCTGAGAGATATGTTAAGGAATTGGAGGGGAAATTATAATGAAAAAATTTAAATATATTGGAGGATATAATGGTTAACAAGAAACCAACTGAAGCAGACAAGATTGAAGCATCAAACTTAATGGAAGAGGCGAGCGAAATTTTTGATTCGTGTATTCAGTGTGGGATGTGCAAGGCGCTTTGTTCTGTGTTTAAAGTTTTGAAAGAGGAGCGAGTTTCAGCGAGGGGAAAGGGAATTATTCTTTCGGATAAAATAATGAATAAAGTCGTGTTCGAGTGTACTTTATGCAAGGGATGTGAGCAGAAGTGTCCACCAGGAATTAAAGTTTGTGATGCGATTAGAAAGGCACGAGAGGCAATGGCTTTGAAGGGAAAGGGATTGAAGTCGAACGAGGAAATGATTGAGAATATTAGGAAGTACGGAAATCCTTTTGGAAAGGGTGAGGTTGATGAAAATAAACTTTACTGTTGCTGACGGAACCTAAGGTTTCCTACAATTTTTCAAAATAAAATTTCACCTGAATGATTTACTTATATTTTCTTTCCAAAATGAAGGCAGGGGGTTAGAAATAAAACCCCGGAAACTTCCTGAATAAATATGCGCTATTCCTTTCTTCTCTTTAAATCTATTAAAGTTTTCTTCTGTTTCTTTGTATATTTTTTGAATTATTTTTCTTTCAAATTCTTTTTGAAGCAGAGAGGACGGTTTCAGAACAAGAAAATCTGCCTGTCTTAAAATATTGACTTCGAGGTTAGATGAATTTTGTGAAATAAAAAGTATGCTGAGATTTTTATGTCTTGCAATCATTATTAGCTGACTCAGCATTTTGTTTGCATTGCTCATAGAACTTCTTGAATTAAATAAGACCCCTCCTTCGTCGATGAGAACAAAAGAATTATTTTTTATCGAGGAAATATCTGAAATAATATTTATCCACGAAGGAAGTTCGTTTTCATTAAAACCAATAGCAAAACAATTTTTCTTATATTTTGCATAAAGATTTTCTAAGAATTTAATTCCAAATGCAGTTTTTCCAGAACCTCTTGCCCCCAAAACTATTCCAATTTGGCTTTCAGAATTATAAATATTCTCAAGCCATTTTTCATAATTTCCGGAAATTACCTCGATAACTTTAAAGTTTTCATAGATAGGAATCATTGATTCTCTTTTTGTGGTTATTCTTTTTCGTTCAATTTCCTGCCTGGTTTTTTTGCCTAAATTATATATCCATCTTATAATATAATAAGGAATTTTCAAAACAAACAGCAAGCTCCTCCCGAAACATTTTATCGCTGTTGATTTTTTCTTTTTTTTCATAATATGTAAAAAGGTTTACCTATGCGCAAACCAAAATTCTAATTTTTCTTTGTCCTTCTTATGTAATTTAACAAAACCGAATCTCTCAAATTGAACGACAGTTCCAACTTTTAATTTGGATAGCTCAGGCTCGCCAAGTCCTCTTGTAATAATTCCGTCGGGCATCATAATTTCCACATCAATATTTTTCGCATCAGCAGAAAGCCACTGGAGAAATTTAGTTTTCAATTCATTGTCCGGCTCCTCGGAAACAAAAGAGAAAGTCCGCGGTTTTGTTATTTGAATACTATCCGACTTAAAATTAAGAAGATGCATTAACCGATAGTTTCCACTTTCCATCAAATCAAAATCCCAATTTGGAATCAAAAAGTTTTGAGTTGTTTTATATCTTCGAACACCTAATTTATGATTTGGATGTAGCGGGATTTTTGCAACTAATTCAGGGCACCCTCTGATTGTAATCTTTTTCGGATTCTCCACAAAAAAATATCGTGGAACATCTTCAAGAAGTTTTTTATTTAAAATATAAAGAGACTCTACCGGAGCGGTTATACTTGTTTTTCTCATCCCGAGATTTAAAATAAATTGCCGAATTGCCTCTGGTTGAATACCCCTGTCCCGAAGAGATTGCAACGACCATACTCGCGGATCATTCCATCCAACATACTCTCCGGTTTTAACTTTCTGGGCACTTTTAGATTTTGATATTTTTAAATTTTCAATTGCAAAATGTCCATTGTAAATACTTTCAGGATTTTCCCAACTAAAAATATCACGAATAAAATTCTGGACTCGCGTAGACATATAATGGTCAACTCCTCTCAAAACATGAGTAGTCCCAAGCAAATGGTCGTCGATTGCCCAAGAGAAATCCATTGAGGGGTATACCCTAAATTTATTTTTTGTCCGAGGATGAGGTCTGTCAGAAATTTTAAACATGACCCTATCTCTAAAGGCAGGGTCGGGATCTTGCATATTTGTTTTTAACCGAACCGTCATAGCCCCCTCTTTTACTGCAAACATTTCTTTCCATCTTTCCATCTGCTCCGAAGCAGAAAGCTGCCGACACGAACACTCGATACCCTTAACTTTTAACTCGTGCATTTTTTCCTGGCTACAACTGCAAACATAAAGATACCCCTTCCTCAACATCTCTTCCGCATAGCCATAATATTTTTCAGTTCTATCAGATTTGTAAATTGTTTTTTTATCATAATTAATACCAATCCATCCTATCCCTTCTTCAATTAATTTATATGCTTCGGGATTTATTTGTTTTGTTTCGGAACCAATCGTGTCGTCCATAACAACCAAAAATTTTCCGCCGTACATTTTCACATACTCATCATTAAGAATCATTGTCCGAGTGTTTCCAATATGTAAAGCTCCCGAAGGAAACGGCGCTATTCTCATCACAACTTTCCCCTTTTCGGCATTCGGCAATTCTTTCAGTCCCTCTCTGACTTCTCTTTTAGAAATTTTGGTATCTAACTTGGAAAACTCTTTTTCTTGTTTTTCTAAAGAAAGTGCGTTTACCTCTTTGATAACTTTCTGAATTAACGGCATAACATCCTTTATCTCAGATTTCTCCAAACCCTCCGCAAACAATCCCGCCAAAACCGCACCCTGATTTGCCTTGCCTTTATGTTTGACCGCGTTCTCAAGAGCATAAGCTCTAATCACATCTTTTGATATTTCTGTCATAATAAATATAGGGATGACTGGGTTTTAAATGTTATTGCAGGTTAATTATAATTCTTTTCAAATAATAGGTAAGGTTGGTTTTTTATTCTATTGGATACATCTTCTCCAAATGAAACAAGATAAGATAAAAAAGAAGCTTTATTGCTATGGGAATTGTTTTCATCATACATTCTATTTTGAGAGAAGCAAAGCCATTGTTTTAATGCGAATTCTTGTCCCAATATCTTAGATGAAGGAATATTTAGATAACTTCTTTCATTAGTAACAAGAAGCTCAATTCTTTTTTGTAAAAAACTTTTTCTTTTTATATTAATTTTTTCCATGAATTCACCAGCCCATAACCCCAACGGATGCATCGGACGACTGGTTGATGTTAAGTTTTTTTTCCAGAAGTTCAATTCGATTTTCTAACTTGTAAATTTTATTATCCAGCTCCGTTATCTTCTCGTCCACCTCTCTTTTATTATAACCATCAGATTCTGGCGAAAAAGAATTTTCTGATAAAGTTGAAGCTACTGGAGATGTTGTATTTGTAAAACCGAAAAATTCTGTATTTGAGTTAGTTGATTTTTGACTGCCACCAATTTCTACAAACCCGTCTCTATCGGTCGGAATTACAATATCGTTCTTCGGAATCCGCACAACCCCTCGTCTCTGAAGTTCCCGCACGTCAATCATTCCTTTTTTCTTTCTAAAAAACATAATCAGTTAAAGAATTTGGGGTATATAAAATATTTGATTTGAAAATAGTGAGATTTATATATTCGTAATCCTACACTAAATTATGGGTGACGAAAAGAAAAAAGAGGAAGAAAAGAAAAAGGTAAAGGCGTATTCCTTTATAGATAAAAGTGCCGAGAAGCAAGATATAAATTGGGCAATAAAAAAAACCATGACCGAAGCCCACAAGTCGGGAGAATTAGAAACAATGGGGATGTGGAATTTTGGTGATGGAAAATTCAAACCCGTCTCCTCTTATAGATTAGGTTTTGACTCTCAACAAAATCAATTGGAGCCGATATATTATTGGTTGTTAGATTGGTTAGGAGAAAGAGGTTGGGATTTAAAAAAAATTGTTGATAATTTTATAGCGTCGCCGGGGTCGGGACAGTTTTCTGAAATGAATATGAAAGCGACGAAAATGCAAGAGGAAGGAATGAAAATTCTCGGCGGAATGAATCAGGTCGTCAAGTCGGTTTTGAATTTGATTTATGATTTGAAGGAATTTGAATTGAGGCTGGAACATTATAATGATGCCAACGATAAAGAGAGTAAGCAGAGAAGGGAAGAGGGAATGTTGGCGTTAAAACAAATTTGGTTAGACAATGTTGACCTAAAGAGAGGTCGTGGTTCGATTCATCAGATGGCAGCAGAGCTAGGTTTTACTACGCTGAGAGAGGTGTTCATGATGGCTAACTCTGTTGATGACGTAAAAAAAATGAATAAAGATGAAGAGGGTGGTTTAATTAATGACCAGGTCATGAGAATTTTAATTCCGAGGATTAGTGAATTTTTGAAATGGGTTGACTATTCAGAAAAGGAGTTAAGAAAAAGATTCAGCATAGAAAGAAATTATTTGAAATCCCAAGTTGAAACAATTAAATTATATTCTGCTTGGATGAAACCGTATTTAGTTGCGGCGGAAAAATTGAGACAAAAAGGTTTTGATAATCATGCTGCTTTGGTTAATGCGTTTTCGACCTCAATGTTTGAATTGCAGTTGTTTGGGCAACAATCTGTCAGTGCCAAAAGTGTTTATAGCGGAAATTACGACGCAAAAAGAAAATATAATGCAGTTTTGATTATCGGGTTGGAATTTCGAGGACATGTTTCACAAAGGGTAACACAAAAAGGCGACTACGGGTTTGCAATGGGGGGAAAGGTCAATATGACTTTCGATTGTTATGCTTTGAATAATGAAGAGTTAGCGGCGGCAAAAAAATTACTGGACGATACAGATGTTGAAAAAAGCTTGGAGTTTTCGGCAGATATTGCGGGAGATGCTCTGGCTGACCTGAAAGAAGATTTAGATTATTTTTTAAAGAGCAAGGAAGAAAGGGAAAAATTAGAATCCAAAAACAAGGAGGAGAAAAAGAAATCTCAAGACATTAATCCGTTTGCGGCGCTATTTGGACTAGGGGATAAAAAAGACAAAGACAAGAAAAAAGACAAGGATGACGCAGTAATTTTAGCACCAGAAGATATTAAGAAAGATAATTTTGTCGAGAAAATGATGAGAGCTGGAGCGGCTAAGAATGCTGCGAGTTGGCTATATTTAGCTTACGATATTTACAAGAAAGCTCACCTGATGGCATCGGCACCTGGCGACGGATTTGATACTCATGATGCTGGTGCTATTGAAAATTTAAGTGAAGGTGGCAATGTCGGATTCACCGGAGCCTTCAAGGGCAAAGAAAGTAATTGGTAAAATAAATAAAGCAGGTTTCTATAAAATTACATGGTAAAAGAAAAATTAAAAAAAATTAAAAAAGACGCCGAATCAGAAAAAGAGGAAGAGATAAATAAAGAAGAAGAAATCAACAGCTCAGAAGAAGCCGGAATTTTTGATGAAGATTTAAATAATGTTGATGATGTCAGCGAAGATGTTAGTGATTTTTCTATTGGAAATACAATTTTGTCGTCGGCACCAACTACATTAAGACGACAGGGGCATAATTTAGAAGAACTTGCCGAAAGAAAAAGAATTGAAGATTCAAAATGGAAAGAAGCTCACGATGTCGAAGAAGATTCTGGAAGAAATTTTTATGGAACGAGTCAAAAAACGGATGACCTATATCAAAATGGAAATAGTAATCAAGATCCATATAATAGTAGGGGCGGAGATTCATACAATAAAGGAAGTGGTGATTTATATTCTGGTAAAAAAAATAATGGCAATGGGTATGACGTCGGAAAAAATGATATTAAAAGTTATGATCAACTTAAGGATGAGCGAAGAGGTGGCAAGTCAATGTTGGAGGTTGTTGGATTTGAAGACAAAGAAAAACAAAAACATAAAGAATTTACCCGTGAATTTGTTGCCTATGATGCCAATAAGGCAGCGTAGTTAATTTTAAATAATAAGTTTCATTTATTTCTTTAGGTGATATGGCATACAATACGACGAGTTACGAATCTTTTTACGGGGGAGGACCGAGTTCGCTCAGTCCCGATTATGGAAATTTTACCGGCTATCGAATGAGCGCGGCACAGCTGGGTTTTCCGGGTTCAATACAAACGGCGAATCAGCTGGGAGAAACGGTCAATGCGATTAAACATGGAACAAAGGCATTTGAAGTTTCTATGCTTACGTCCGATGTAGCGGAAACAATTCCTAAACAACATTTTGCCGAGATGAAAGCATTGATGAAACTTAGTGGGGTTAAGCCGTCGGTGCACGGTCCGATGATTGATGCGGCTGGCTTTGATGAGAAAGGAAATTGGGGTAATGGGTTTGGAAGAGAAGATGCAGAAAGAAGGATGTTTGATACTTTAGAAAAAGCCTCGTTATTAGATTCTAACGGGAATGTCCCAGTTGTATTTCATTCTTCGGCTGGTACGCCTGGTGCTGAATTTAGACCTGGAAAGAAGGAGTGGGGCGAAGAAGAAAATGTTATGCAGAGAGGAGCAATGATTAATAGGGAAACGGGGGCGGCTCAAGCTATTAAAAGAGAATATAAACTTAGACCTGAACATCCAGAATTATTGGAAAAAGAGAAAGGGCCCTTGCGTGATTCTGAGGGCCGAATTATGACAGATTCTACTGGAAGAATAAAAACAAAACATTTTAAGGGTCGTCCTGCTGGGCTTTTATTTAGTGCGGAAAGTACTATCGGTGCTGCAAATTTAGGTGATTGGGAGGAGAAATTAATGGGAGTCGCTCAAATGAATAAACATGCTGAAGAGATTATGGGTTCCGCACCTACCAATTTAAGAGGATATGAAAATGCCGCAATTGGCAGTGTGGAGAAAAAAGAAATTTTTGAAATTGACGCTGAAGGAAGGCCTATAAAAAAATTACCATGGTTTGATAGCGGAGAAAAAGAAGGGCAGGCTCAAGCATATAGTCAAATACGAAAGGCAGGACTTTTTCTTGAGAATGCCGAATTATCTTTTAAAGGAGCTTTTCATCAGGCATATAAATATGGAGATGACAATCAAAAAAAGGCACTAAAGGCGCTATCTACAGATTATGCTAAAAAACTTAAGGCGAGTTCTGAGGTTCTTGATTTGGGGGGTGGCCATGGCGGTCTTAATATTTTGGGACCTGCAAACAGAAGCCACCTTATTACCGAATCTCTCAATGAATTAAGAAAGATTACTGATCCTGAACGTGGAGGAAAGATCCCAGAAGTATATCAGGAGTCAAATGCGTTTGCAATGGACAAGGCGGCGGAGACTTTTGGAAATTTGGCAAAAAAATCTTATGATAAACTTGGTGGGAAGAAGGCACCAGTTTTAGCTATCGAGCCATTTCACCCTGGAGCGGGTTTATTCGAGACGAAGGACATGAAGAAATTAGTCGAAAAATCTCGAGATATTTTTTCTAAACAATTAGTAGAAGAGAAAGGACTTAGTAAGAAAGAAGCAGACAAAATTGCGGAATCCAAGATTGGTGTTACCTGGGATGTTGGGCATATTAATATGATAAAGAAATATGGGTTTACCGACAAGGATGTTATCAAACAAACAAAACTAATTGCACCGATGGTTAAGCATGTTCATCTAACGGACAATTTTGGTTATGCAGATACGCATCTGGCACCCGGGATGGGGAATGTTCCGATTAAGGGAATTTTAGAAGAGTTGGAAAAGACCGGACGGCTTGATGAGATGAGAAAGATTACCGAAGCGGGAGCATTTGTTCAACATTTTAAGAAGTCGCCACACGCACTGACAATGGCCGCGTTTGGTTCGCCAATTTACGGAATGAAATCTGCTCCCTATTGGAATCAAGTGATGGACGTTCAGGGCTCGTATTTCGGTGGCTATGGAACAATTAATCCTTCGCAACATCATTCAATGTATGGGTCGGGTTTTACGACGATGCCGATTGAGTTGGGCGGACAGATGCCCGGCGGACAGTCACGGTTTGGCGGGGCACCGATGGCGTAGACGGGAGCGTGTCTAAAAATAAATAATAAATAGCAGGTTCCCCTTCTATTTTCAACTAAAAACGGAGGTGAACCATGCTACATAGATGGGACACAAAACACAATGATTTAAATTTTGCTATACCCGTGTTAAAACGTCTTAGCAGAAATCTAATCAGAAAAAAAGAAGGAAGGGGAAGAAATCCAAAGCACGACCCGACCAAATATGCGCAACTAATTGTTATTAAAGAATTTTGCAATGCGCTAAGTTTGCGGAAAGCTGAGGTAAGATTAAGTAAATTTATCGTCGGTGAACGAGTTGACCACTCGGTTATTGCCTACTGGGAAAACAAACCGGAGATTGCTAGATGTTTGCAAATTATTGTGAAAAAAGCTGGTAAAATTTTGGAGAAGTATCTGGGAAAATTATTTTCCTTTATCGATGCTACGAAATTTTCGACCTGGCATATCGAAGAAATCCAGTTTCATACATGCAATATTATTGCCAAAAAAACTGTTTATCCAATTGGAATTAGTTTTTTAACCGGAAGCATTAGGGCTCCCGTCGACGAAGTTGTTCCGCCAGGCTCGGGAAAACTTTATGCCGACGCTGGATATGACGACAACAAGACAATTGGAATTCTGTTTGGGAAGGGTTATGAGCCAATTGTTTGTCCAAATAAAGGAAGATGGAAAGGATACTGGCGAAAGAAAGCCCGTAAGTTATATCGGTTAGGTGTCAATAGAACCGGATATCGACAACGTGGCCGAGGAGAAAGCAACTACGGAAGCTTAACTAACGAGTTTGGCAAGAGGTTGCATGCTAGAAATAGGCAATCAATGCAGGCTCGGATTATCGGGAGAGTAATTAGTCATCAGATTAAACTGGTTATCAGATGCGAAGAGGGGAAGATTGTTTTGGAGTTGGAATTTTTAGACACGCTC
>JBDRJI010000039.1:0-7142 GCA_043815105.1 archaeon | reverse complement strand
TTCCTCCTAAAATAAATCTCACTACGAACGCTAATCCATAAAAGAAAAAAGCATTCCTAAAATATCTTAACCCTTGATAATCACTTAACTTAAACATCCTATCTGTCTTCAACACAATAATCGCACAGATAAAACAAATTATTAATGCATAAGCCACTTTCAAAAATTCCTTATTAGTCAAAATCCATTCATATAACATGCCCTCTGTAAGCCTTTGAGTTATTTAAGTGTTTACAATTTTATATATCTATCCTATGTATTTATTCTTCTGAGTATTTATAAAGAAATAAAAATATGTTAAAGTATGGAAACACAAAATAAAAGGAAAGCTCTTGTTTGTGGAGCAGGAGGTTTTATTGGAAGTCATCTTGTTAAACGATTAAAAGAAGAAAATTATTGGGTTAGAGGTGCAGATATTAAAAACCCTCAATTTAGCAAAACTTCTGCTGATGAGTTTTTTATTCGAGATTTGCGAAGCGAATCAAATTGCGAAGAGATGCTAACATTACCTAACGACGAGAAATTTGACGAAGTATATCAATTAGCTGCAGATATGGGCGGAGCAGGGTATATTTTCTCTGGAGAACATGATTTAAACGTAATGCACAACTCTGCGATGATAAATCTTAATTTTGCACATTTTCATAACAAATACAAAAAATTATTCTATTCCTCTTCTGCATGTGTATACCCTGAAGAAGCACAATTAGAGATTAAAAACTCAGGATTAAAAGAAGAGATGGCATACCCCGCAAATCCCGATTCAGAATATGGTTGGGAGAAAATATTCAGTGAAAGATTATATCTATCTATGATGAGGAACACTGGAGTTCCTGTGCGGATTGCACGATTCCATAATATTTTTGGCCCAGAAGGAACTTGGGATGGTGGAAGAGAAAAAGCTCCTGCAGCAATGTGTAGAAAGGTTGCCAAATGTACTAAAGGTGGAGAAATAGAAATTTGGGGCGACGGAATTCAAACGAGATCATTTCTCTATATTGACGAATGTTTGAATGGAATAAGAATTCTTATGGAATCTAATTTCACAGGTCCAGTTAATATAGGCTCAGAAGAGGACATAAGCATTAATAATCTAGCCTTGATGGCAGCAAAAATAGCTGGAAAAGAAATAAAATTAAAACATATTGAAGGTCCTCTAGGTGTGAGGGGCCGAAATTCTGAAAATTCTTTAATCTACAAAAAACTTGGATGGCAACCAAATTATCCTCTTGAAGACGGAATTAGAAAGACTTACACTTGGATTGCAGAGCAAGTAGAGAAGAAAAAACAAGTAAACTAATTTTTCATAAGATATAAAAAAGTAGTTGCCACATCCTCTGATGAAACAAAAAATTATTTTTCAATCTATACCTGAAAATAAAGTATTTAAATTTCTAAAACTAAATAAACAAAGAAAGATTCTAAACTTTCTAAATCAACATGACCTCTATCAATCAAACAAAGAACCATTATTTCGGGAAACTTTATTAGAAAAACAAAATATTAATTTTATCGACGGATTTATTATATCTGCTTATTTGTCAATAACCAATCTAAGAAAAGTATCAAGAACAAGCGGACCAATACTCACAAGAGATTTTTTATCCAATGCTGAATTATCTCAAAATAAAAAACATTTTTTCATTGGGTTAGAAAAAGAAGACTTAGATAACCTACAAACAAAATTTCCTCATTTAAAAAAAGTCTCATCGTATAATCCTCCTTATATCAAAGATTTAAACTTCTCTCTAGGAGAGATAGAAAAAATTGCTAAGTTGATTAACGAAGAAAAATCTGATTATATTTGGGTAGGAATAGGCTGTCCAAAACAAAATATCCTTTCATCTCTACTTTTTAAAAAAACTAAAGCACAATATTTTGTAAATGTAGGGGCTGCGATAGATTTTCTTCTAGAGAAAAAGAAACAGGCGCCTGCAATATTTAGAAAGCTGGGAGTAGAATGGTTTTATAGATTGATTACAGATTTTAAATATTCGAAGAAAAAAGTTTGGAGAAGTTTAGTTGGGTTAAGGTATTTAAATCAAACTAAAATAGAAAAATAAAGTTTATAGTAATTTTTAAATTAGACAAAAACAATTAAATACATTCCCCTCAATAATTTTACAGGTATAAATGATGAGATTTATAATAACTGGACATAAAGGGCTGATAGGAAGAGTTCTAAAAAAAAGATTAGAGTATGAGGAAAACGAATGTATTTTAGCCATCGATACAAGAGACAAAGAGAATCCTTTGGACGTAAGAAATCTTTCTAAAAAAGAAATTTCAAACATAGATATCTTATTTCACTTAGCTTCAAATTGTAAGATAAATAAATGTATAGAGGATCCTGCATGGGCTTTTGAAAATGTTGAGGGTATTTATAATTCATTAGAGTTTTGTAGAAAAAATAAAATCCCTAAGATAGTTTATTTTTCATCTACAAGAGTTTTATGTCCTGAGAAGAATACCTATACTTCTTCAAAACTATACGGCGAAGAGCTTTGTAGGGCTTATAAAAAATGTTACGGGATAGACTACATTATAATTAGGCCAAGCACAGTTTACGGTCCTGGAGAGGATACAACAAAAAGACTGATGGCAATATTTATCGAAAATGCAAAGACGAATAGAGATTTAATAATTTATGGAGATAAAGATAAAACATTAGATTTTACATATGTAGACGACTTTGTTGAAGGAGTGATGCTCTCATTAAAAGAATGGAATGAAGATTATGATATAGCTGGAGATAACGAAGAAAAATTAATAGATGTTGCAAATGAGATTATCTTTCAAACAAAAAGTTCATCAAAAATTAGATTTGAATCTCCTGAAATAGAACAACCTCAAAAAGTAAAAATTGATATTTCAAAGATAATTGGTTTAGGATATAGGCCTCAAATTAAAATTAAAGAAGGGATTTCCAAATGTTTATCAGATTAAATCTTTTCTAATCTTTCAATTTTAGTAAGTAATTTTTCCATTAGACTCTTTAAGAAGATTAAAATCACTTTTAACCATTAATTTTACTAATTCTTCAAATTTTATTTTTGCTTCCCATCCTAATAACTCTCTTGCCTTTTTAGGATTTCCCAATAATAAATCTACTTCTACAGGTCTAAAAAATCGAGGGTTTATTTTTATTATTGTCTTACCAGTATTGTTATCTACTCCAATTTCATCTACTCCTTCACCTTTCCATTCAATATCAAAACCAAGTTCTTCAGCCGCCAATTCTACAAATTCCCTAATTGTGTGAGTTTCTCCCGTAGCTATAACAAAGTCCTCGGGCTTCTCCTGTTGCAACATCAACCACATTGCCTCAACAAATTCTTTTGCATAACCCCAGTCTCTTTTAGAGTTCAAATTTCCTAACTCCAAGAACTCATCTATTCCCAATTTTATTTTCGCCAAACCTAGAGTTATCTTCCGTGTTACAAAATTACACCCCCTTCTTTCACTTTCATGATTAAACAATATTCCATTACAGGCAAATATATTATACGCTTCTCGATAATTTTTTATAATCCAAAACCCATATAGCTTAGAAACTCCATAAGGGCTACAAGGATGGAAGGGGGTAGTTTCAGATTGAGGAGTTTCAGTAATCTTACCATATAATTCTGAAGTAGATGCCTGATATATCCTAGTTTTAGTAATTAATCCAAGATTTTTCACAATTTCTAAAATTTTTAGCGGACCCAATGCATCAGTATTGGCCGTAATTTCTGGAATTTCAAAAGAAGTTTTTACATGACTTTGTGCAGCTAAATTATATATCTCATCGGGAAGGATTTTTTGGATAATGTTTGATAAAGAGATTGAATCCGTCATATCCCCATAATGTAAAAAAAATCTCTTAAAAAAAAGATTCTTGTCTTTAACAAGATGATCTATCCTAAATCGATTTAAACAACTACTCCTTCTAACTATCCCATGAACTTCATACCCCTTTTCCAATAAAAATTCTGCTAAATAAGATCCATCTTGACCGGTTATCCCAGTGATTAATGCCTTTTTCATCAAAATAAAAGTTTTATCCAGTTTTTATATATTTCCTAAAAAAAGATTATTATAGAAATTGCACATAAATATGAGTTATTTAGGTGGAAGATAAAAAGATTTATAACAATAAGTTTACAAACCCTAAGATGGTAGAAAAAATAAAATTAATCAAATCAACTTTTTTGAAAGAAAAAGAAACAAAAGAAAAACTCTGTAAGTTTATTATGGATTCTAAAGTTATTAGCATGGGCCCTGAGTGTGAAAAATTTGAAAAAAACTTTTCATTAAAACAAGGGAGAAAATATTCAGTCTATGTATCTAGTGGAAGTTCCGCAAATTTATTATTAATCCAGGCCTTAATTAATCTTGGGAAAATAAAGAGAGGAGATAAATTTTTTGTATCAAGTTTAACCTGGGCAACAAATATAATGCCCCTAATTCAATTAGGATTAATCCCTCTATTTTTAGATGTAGAGAAAGAAACCTTAAATGTTTCTTCAGAAATTTTAAAGAAAGGTTATGAAAAATATCCAGATACAAAAGGATTTTTTTTAACAAATGCATTAGGATTTTGTTCAGATATTGAAAAAATAAAGGATTTTTGTCAATCAAAAGATATTATATTGTTAGAAGATAATTGTGAATCCCTGGGGTCAGAGTACAAAAAAACTAAATTAGGAAACTTCGGATTTGCATCAACGTTTTCATTTTTTGTAGGACATCATATTTCAACCATCGAGGGCGGTATGGTCTGTACCGCCAATGAAGAATTGTATGAAATTTTAAAGATGGCGAGAGCCCATGGCTGGACAAGGAGTAATTCACTTGCATTTAAAGAAATGAAGAAAAAAGAGCATAACTTAGACGATTTTTATGAAACTTATACTTTTCATGACCTGGCATATAATGTTCGACCCACAGAGATTAACGGATTCATCGGGAATATGCAAATAAATTATTGGGATGAAATTGTGATGAAACGGGAAAAAAATTTTAAAGAATTTTATGAAGCAACATTAAATAATGAAGATATAGTCAAATTAAATATAAAAGGTATGAATATTATCTCAAACTTTGGATTTCCATTAATCTTTAAGGATGAACAAAAATTTAAAGAATATAAAAAACTATTTATTGAAAATCAAATAGAGATTCGTCCAATAATTGGAGGAAATATATCTATTCAACCATTCATTACTAAATGGTTGAAAAATAAGGAAGAGCTTCCAAGTGTGGAGGAAATTCATAAAAAGGGTTTTTATTTTGGGAATAATCCTGAAATGAATCAAGAAGAAATATATCGTATAACTAGCCTATTAAAAAAAAATAAAAAAAAGTTAGTTGTGGGTATTACTGGTGTGACTGGAACACTTGGAAAGATTCTAATACCAAAACTAAAAGAGCAAAAAATTAATTACTCTTGTTTTAATGGGGATATTTGCTCCAGTAAAGATATTCAAAGATGGGTTAATGAAAATAAGTTTGAAGCAATTATCCATTTTGCTGCAATTGTTCCAACAAATCAAGTTAACGAAAATCCTCAAAAAGCCTATCAAGTTAATGTTGAAGGAACAAAAAATTTGATAAACGAAATAAAAAATTCCAATCAAAATCCTTGGCTATTTTATGCAAGTACATCACACATTTACAAAAGTAAAGATACGCCAATAAGTGAAGAGGATAAAATTGAACCAATATCTATTTATGGAAAGACCAAATATGAAGCTGAAGAGATTATAAACCAAGAGTATGAGAACTCTTGTATAGGAAGAATATTTAGCGTTTATCACAATACACAAAAACCATCCTTCTTATATCCTAATGTTCTCTCAAGAATAAAAAATGAAGATTTAGACAAACCATTTGAATTATTTGGTGCAAATAGTATAAGAGATTTTTTAGATGCCGAAGTAGTGGCAGACATTATAATAAAATTAATGGACAAAAAAACAAGAGGGATTTATAATATTGGTTCAGGCAAGGGTACTCTGATTAAAGACTTTGTACAAAAACTAACTGATAAAAAGTTAGATATAAAAGGGATGGGAGAATCTAACTGCTTAGTTGCAGATATAACTAAATTAAAAAATATTTTAGAAAATGAAAAATAGAACGGTTAAACAAGAAAGAGATAGGAAGTCAAAAGTAGCAATTGTCATTCCAACTTTTAATCGGAGTAAAATTGTTCAAAGAGCTATAGATTCATCTCTTGCTCAAACTTATCCTTGTGAAATAATTGTCTGTGACCATGGAAGTAAAGATGATACCCCTCAGATGATGAAGAAATATAAAAATAAGGTAAAATACATCAGAAAGGAAGAAGATTTTGGACCCCATTTTTGTTGGCTCGACGGAATACTTCATGCCGAAGCAGAATTTGTGCATTTACAATTCGATGATGATTGGATTGATAAGGATTATATCAAAAAATGTATGAGTCTTATGAAGGAAGATGTTGGAGTGGTTATAGCGGGTACAATTGCTAAAGGGGAGCATCAAGACAAAGGCACAGAGATTTTTAACTTTAAAAAAATATTTAAGAAAAGCGGAATATTCAAAAAAAGAATTTTAGAAAGAGAACTATTGAAGGGAAAGATGTATTCTCCAGGAGCAAGTTTATTCAGGAAAAAAGATTTGATTGATGCCCTATATCAAGGCAGTTTGCCAGTTTCAAATTATAAGGATTATCATGGAGTTGGCCCTGATTCTTTCTTTACCCTTCTTGCAGTATTAAGATACAAAAAGGTCGGAATAATAATTGAGAATTTGGTGTTTTTTACAGGACACGAAGGATCTATAACTGCAGATGCAGGAAATACTCCTCAGAAATATATGCAACTAAAAAATGCCTATAAAAATGTCCTAGATTATTATAGGTTCTTAAAATGGTTTAGATTTTTTGATAAATTCAAATATTTTAGTCCATACTTCTGGATAGAAAAATTTGTTAGTCTCAGTAAACGAATTCTAAGGGCTACAGGGTTATTCAAATTTGCACAAAAAATTTATTATAAGAGAAATACTCCTCCAGTAGACTAAAATCCTCTAAATCTACATAAGAAAGATATTCAAAAGGTTAGACTAGATAAATAATATTCTTTTAATATAACCCTACAATCCCTGAAGATAAACCT
>JBDRJI010000038.1:0-5138 GCA_043815105.1 archaeon | reverse complement strand
TTAAATCATTCGCAACCAAAACCATATTCTCCCGATTCGACTCCAATCCTCTTTTTAAAATTTCCTCAGTCAAAAACTCCCGCACGGAATAATGTTTAAAATTTTTTTTCAAGAGATACTCAACAATCGTCCCCTTCCCTGCACCCAACGTCCCAGTAATTCCAATAATCATAACCAAAAACATCATTTCAAATTTATAAAGACTATTGCGATAGATTGTATATTAATTGAATTATATTAAAATAAATTTATTGCCATTCCCAAATCTGATAAATATATCCACCATTTGAATATAATGTATCTGTAGCTATTCTCCAATAAGGACCAGTGCCCGCACTTTTATCCTGACTATATAAATAAGATGAAGAATCTGAAAAAGTATTAATATAAATAAAATGAATCCATTGATTGAGCGCATTTCCATTTCTAATCATATAATATCCATTTCCATATGTAGCCCTAAAACTTGGAATAGACGTCGCGGTACTTGACGAAAAAACAGAAACCCATCCTCCTCCAACAACAATACTGTCACAATTTCCTTCTCCATCTAGATAAACATCAGTTCCTGTGCATTCTGTACTTGCACTTACATCCACTCCGCAATCATGTCCTGTTATACTATTACAAAAAGCATCTGTTATTTCCAACTCCCCAGCACTATGTCCCATCACCGACGGATTTCCAGAGCCGTCAATAGTATAAGCATAAACAACACCGACGACCAAAACTGCAACTAGCGGCATCAACCAAGTCAAATCTTTTTTCTTCACCTCTAATTTCAAACTCACCATAATAATTATACTAACAATAAATTATATATAAAACTATCTATTATCTCCCCGTACTTCCAAACCCACCATCGCCCCTCTCTGCCTCGCCCAATTCCTCAACTTCCTCAAATTCAACTTTGGGATGTGGTAAAATCATAATCTGAGCAACTCTCTCTCCAACTTCATAACAATCTTCTCCGACAACTCGAAACCTAATTAGTAACTCCCCTCGATATCCAGAATCCAAAACCCCAACAGAATTAGCCAAAACCAAATCTTTTTTAGATACACTACTTCTAGGAAAAATCAACATAACATAACCCTCCGGAACTTCAAAAGACAATCCCGTTCCATATTCAACAAATTTATCCGTAACTCTTTTACTAATCGCAACGACGTCCATCCCCGCATCCCCCTCGTGCGCATACTTCGGAACAACCGCATTCTCTTTCAGCTTCTTAACTTTTATTTTAATCATAATAAATCTCCCCCATAAACTCTTGACCTTTTGTCAATTTTCATTATCAAAACCATCTTCTCTTTTGCAAAATATTTATACAAACTTCTGTAATTTCCAATTCGATATCTAAATATCATAGCCCCACCATCTCTCCCAATAAATTTTGAATCACTTGGAATAGGATTGGTTTTCAAATTTTTTAATCGCCCCTCAATTCTTTTTCTTATGTTTAAATCCAGTTTATCTAAAAATTTTTGAGACCTAAGGGATAATTCAATAACATTCATTAATCCAACCTCATTGTTCTTCCCCTCTCTAAATCTTCATCAGCTTCCCTGATAGAATCTAAATCATCTCTTGTCAACATAACATCTTCTAAATAATCTTTTATCATAATTACATTTCTACTTATCATATCAAGCTTAATAGCTATATCCTGTTCCATATCGGATAAAAGAATGCCATCCTTAAAAACCTATTTATTATCGATTAATTAAAGTGAACCCAAGTAAACAACGCTTACGAATATTTAAAAATAAAACTAAATTATCTTATCAATGGAACTAGAAAATGCTAAAAAAACAATTAAAAAGGCAGCAGAAAAACTGAACCTCTCAAAAGAAACTCTCGACATTCTTCTAAATACAGAAAGAGAACTTAAGGTAAACTTTCCGGTTAAGATGGACAACGGAACGCAAAAAATTTTTACGGGTTACAGAATTCAGCACAATTCTTTGCTTGGACCATACAAGGGCGGAATAAGATATCATCCAGAAGTAAGCCACGACGAAGTAACTGCCTTATCTATGTGGATGACAATAAAAACGGCGACGCTAAATCTTCCACTTGGTGGCTCAAAGGGCGGAGTGATTTGTAACCCAAAAGAATTATCAGAGCAGGAAATTGAAAATTTAACACGAGCATTCATACAAAAAATAGCTCCGGTAATTGGACCGCATAAAGACATCCCCGCACCAGACGTATACACAAACTCAAAAATAATGGACATAATCGTCGACGAATATTCCAAAGTAGAAGGTATACCGATTGAAAAAGCAAAAGCCGTTGTCACAGGAAAATCGCTGGAAAACGGCGGCTCACTCGGACGAGACATAGCAACCGCACGAGGAGGACAGTTTGTTTTAAAACAGGCAATTGAACAAACCAAAATAATTCCGACACTGGAAAACGCAACCGTAGTAATTCAGGGAATCGGAAACGCCGGCGGAAATTTCGCAAAACTGATATCCAAAGATAACGCAAAAATAATTGCCATCTCAGATTCCAGGGGCGCAATCTATAACCCAGAAGGACTAAATATAAATGAAGTTCTTGAACATAAAAAACAAACAGGTTCGCTATCAAACACTCCAAACACAACCAGCATAACAAACGAGCAATTATTAGAATTGAATTGTGACATCTTGGTTCCCGCAGCCCTTGCAGGACAAATTACAAAAGAAAATGCAGAAAATATAAAAGCAAAAATAATTTTAGAACTTGCTAACGGACCCACAACACCCGAAGCCGACGAAATCCTCGAAGACAAAAATAAGCTAATCCTACCCGACATCCTCACAAACGCCGGAGGAGTAACCGTTTCATATTACGAATGGTATCAAAATATAAATCAGGAAAAATGGACGACAGAAGAAGTAGATGAAAAACTAAAAGAAAAAATGCAAAATGCGACAAAAGAAATTCTAGACAAAAAAATAAAATATCAAACCACGACAAGAATCTCAGCGTATATCAATGCGATTGAAAGATTAGTTGAGAAACTATCCAACTAAATCAAACCTCTTAGCTTTTTTCCCACCCACCTCTTTAAATCCAGCAAAATCTTTCAAAGACCTTGTCCAAATCTGTCCAATCTTAAAATTCCCAGACGAATAAAACATCTAATAAACAGTAGTATCCTTAGGTATCTCTCCCCAAAAAATTCTCCTCAAAACAAATAAAACCACGACCAACACGACCAAAACCATAATTACAACAAAAACCCAAACAACACCCTCGTTCTCATCCCAAACAACACCCTCGCTAAAATTCGAATCCTCCTCAACAGAATCATTCCCTGAAGACGAGCCAGAGTCTGAAGACAAGCCAGAGTCTGAAGACGAGCCAGAACCTGAAGACGAGCCAGAACCTGAAGTAGGTGTTTCCACAACAGGATAATTACTAAAATCTACGCTCTTATAAAGTACAGGTCTTTCCAAAACAGGAGTTAGAATTTCATCTCCTGAAAAAGTATCCTCATATAACATATGCCATGTATCCGGCTCATGACCTTTACCAAAAATTGGATCATAAATATCGGTTATCCAACCACGATCAATTAAATTAACTAATCTAAAGTTAGAGCTTTTTTCAATTCTAAAAAGAGTCGGCATAAACTGAGCATATTCTTCTCCATAAGTTTGAGTATTATTAAAAGCATTAGCATTTCCGCCATAACCATACAAATTAATATTATCAGAATTTCTAATCCATAATACAGGATAATTGCCTTCGGATTTTAACCCATATATATTTACATTGGACGAATTCCTAATCTCGATATTAGCATCACTTTTTGAATGCTCTGCATTTAGTTGATAGAAATTTATTTCTCCATCAGAATTCTCAATTAAAAAATGTCGATGGCCTGAAGCATTTGTATTACGTTCTTCATAAAGATTATAAAAATTACCTTTTCCAGAAATAACAACTGTTGAAAAATTAATTTTTAAATCTGGAGATGGATAATTCACAGGTTGAAATTTATATCCTTGCTCGAATATTCTATTAGAGTTTATATCTCTAACCATAGATCCTGACCTCCAATCAAATGAATAAGATCCATAAGCTTCAACTGTTGAATGAATACTCATGAACATGAGTGTTGTATTTGCATTTGAATCTAGCGAGGTTCTTAATAATGGCTGTGGATTATACTTATCATTAAATATTGAATCTGTATCCCACGATGGTATAATGTTTGACAAATGCCTAGCTGTTCCAATTAATTTTGTATTTGGTTTTAATTGCAAAGTATCAGAAATTTTATAGTATCCTTTTGGAAAGAAAATAATTTCATTTTCGTCAATTGCTGTTTGTATTGCATAGGTATCATCGGCTATCCCATTACCTACAGCACTATAAGGCAACGCCTTTACATTTGCAGCTTCTTCAAAATTGACTTCCTCATTAAACTCATGTCTTGATTGTAAATCGCTTGGCGGATTAACTCCATCATCATCCAATACAACATATTCATCACTAGCAACAATACCATTCAAATAATTTATACTATTATACTGATATTCATTTCTGTAAGGCGGTTGGTCAAAAGCATAAGCATATTCATTAACTTGACGCCAACCTTCTACTCCCATCAAATTTTCGTTATTAGTAAAATTTGCAATCAAACCAGCATTTTTTAAATAAACATTTTTTAAATATAAACTATTATCAGATTCAATCGCAACATTGGCGGAATCATAAGTTTCAAATGAAATAATGCTGTCAACAATACTTAACAACCCATTATTAAATGACCATGCATTAAATCCGCCATTTGCAATAATCACTGGACCATTATTATTTGTTGAAATGTTTGCACCAACAATCGTTAATGTTTCTAATCCACGATAAAGAATTGCTTTTTCAGTTTGATTAATTAAAGTAATAGCAGTTAATGTTGGGGCAGGTCTTACATCTGTTAAATTAAATCCATATTTTCCTCCAATTATAGTAATATGAGAATGACTTCCACCTGATCCCGCACCTCCCTCTACACCACCGTAACCATTCCGAACATCAATAATACTTTCTTCAATACCACTTCCTTGTGCTGCTTGTAGCCTTATTCCAATCGCACCAGGGTTATTAGCGCCTACTTCGATATCAATATTTATAAACAT
>JBDRJI010000037.1:0-5079 GCA_043815105.1 archaeon | reverse complement strand
ACGCGTCACTCGTTGTATGTCTCCCCGCCAATTCCTTTAAGTTTCGATCTTGCGACTATACTTCCCAGGTAGCTCACTCTTCGCCTTCGCTTCAGCACCGAATCCTCCCGAAGAGGACCCGATGTTTAGTGAGCAGTGTTTACTGCCAGGACTACACGGGTATCTAATCCGTTTTGCGCCCCTGGCCTTCATCCCTCACTGTCAGATTCGTCCTCGTAAGGTGCCTTCGCTCATTGTTAGTCCACCGAGGATTAACGTATTTTACCACTACCCTCGGCGTACTCCTTACGTCTACCGATCTCTAGCCGTTCAGTATCTCCCGCAAGCCCCACGCTTGAGACGTAGGATTTCACAGGAGACTTAAACGGCGAGCTACGGATGTTTTAGACCCAATAAAAAGGGATGCAACTTGAACTGCTGGTATTACCGCGGCGGCTGGCACCAGTCTTTCCCAGTCCTTATTCTCCTAGATTTTTACACTAAGAAAAAGTTTTTCTATACGAAAAACACTTTGGTTTGCTTTATCACACTTGCGTGCATTGTAAAAGTTTCGCGACTGCTGCACTCCGTAGAGCTAGGAATAGTGTCTCAGATTCCTTCTCCGGGCAACTCCGCTAAGAGCCCGTAATGATCATTGCCTTGGTAGGCAGTTACCCCACCAACAAGCTAATCATCCGCAGTCTCATCCTTAGGCACGAGTTTCAGGGAAACGTCCTTCCAGACCGAATCCCCTATCAAGTGTTAGCCTCAGTTTCCCGAGGGTATTCTTGACCTAAGGGCAGATTAACTACGTGTTACTGAGCAGTTCGCCCTCTTGCGAGAGACTTGCATGTCTAAACCCAAACCAAATAGCTGCATCCTCCAGCAGGATAAACTGGAATTAAACAAAATTGTTCATTTATGATTTCGAAAAATCAAATCCTTTTTGCTTTCAAAAGATTAAAGGTAACCTTTTGAAATTTGCTACTATAATATAAATCAATGTATATAATATCTAAATAATTTTCTATGACATCAGCACTGATGTTCCTATTTAATTCAATTTCACAGAATTAAATAATAATATTTAGAAAGATCGCTCCATTGCTTTAAGACATAACTAGAATTGATCATCATCACACCTGACCCTCGGTCTGGCGCTCATTCTAGCCTCAAAATTATCAATTGAAGCTTTGGATATTATCTCCAAAGTTATCATTTTGTAATATTACTGGCAAAAATTCGTTTATAAATCTGTCGCTTGGTGAAAAATAGTTTTAGCGACGGGGAAATAAGATTTTCAAAACCTTCCATCCCTCAAACACAACCAACCCACTCAGCCCCAACAAAATGCTCAGCCCCAATTGGTTTATCGAAAGCGAAACAAACCCAAACACCGAACCCAAGCCAGAATAAATCAGCCCTAAATGTAATCCTGCTGAAATCAAAACCGCCCAGATTAAATACCAATTATTCAAAATCCCCGTCCTGAATAAACTCCTTTTTGACTTACATGAAAACGCGAAAAATAATTCAAAGAAAATTGCTGTGCTGATTGCCATAGTTCTTGCGACGTCAATACCAAAATTTGTCAAACCATAATTAAAAATCCAAAGAGAGGTTCCGACCATTAAAAGTCCCGCGACAATAATTGACGACCAAATTCCGTAAAGCAAACCTTCGGAATGAGGTTTTCTCTTCATAACATTTGCCTCGGCAGGCTCGATTGCTAGGGCTAGTGCGGGTAACGAGTCCGTCACAAGATTCATCCATAAAATCGCCAGAGGTAAAAAAATCAAAGGTAGTCCCAATATTAGACCTAATAAAACGATGAACACCTCTCCGACATTTGCCGCTAATAAAAATTTAATTGACTTTTTTAAATTGTCAAAAACTCTCCTCCCTTGCCGAACAGCCCCGACAATCGACGCAAAATTGTCATCCAGCAAAACCATGTCCGACGAATCACGAGCGACATCGCTTCCGCGCTTTCCCATCGCAACGCCAATATCCGCCCGCTTCAGTGCTAAAATATCATTCACACCGTCGCCAGTTACTGCAACAATCTCACCCTGTCGCTTTAAAATTTCAACAACTTTTAATTTCTGTTGTGGAGTTATTCTGGCAAAAATCGTCTTCGTCCGAACAACCTCGTCCCATCTCTTCTCGCTCAAACCTTCAAGCTCCTCGCCCTCAATCATATCCACCTCAAGTCCAATTTTTTTTGCAATTGTCGCCGTGGTCAGCGCTGAATCTCCAGTAATAACTTTGATTCTAATACCTGCTGTTATAGCTTCACGAATAGCATCCTCAATTTCCTTTCTTGGTGGATCAATCATGCCGACAAAACCAGAAAAAATTAATCTCTCTTCAGCTTCTTTCTGATTTAAATTTCTAATTTGCCGAAATCCGAAACCTAAAACTCTTAAGCCTCGACCCTCCATATCTCTTGAAATTTTTACTAACTCCTTTTTTCTTTTGTCTGACATTAACCTAACCTTGCCTTCGACAAATTCCCTCGTGCATCTGTCCAAAACAAAGAGCGGTGCCCCTTTGACATAACTGGTTATAATTTTTCCGGAAGCTCGAACAATCGACATCATCTTCCGTTCGCTATCAAAACCAAACTCCTTAACTCTAATATTAGTTTCTGTTAATTTCTTTTTACTTAGCCCAATCTCTTTCGCCGCCCTAACCAGTGCTACCTCGGTCATATCTCCCAAAATTTCTTCACCTTCGTCTCGTGCGTTGTTACACAAAATTCCGATTTCTAAAACTCGGTTCTTATCTTTCGTCGACGAACTCCAGATTTCATCAACGTTTAAATTTTCTTCGGTTAGAGTTCCAGTTTTATCTGTACAAATTACCGTCGCTCGTCCTAAAGTTTCCGCCGCAGGAAGTCTTCGAATTAAAACATTGACCTTATGCATCTGTCTTACCGCAACCGCTAAGGTAATTGCAATAATTGCTGGTAGCCCCTCGGGAATCGCGCCAATTGCCAAACTTACAGAAACTAAAAACATCTCTATCCATTCAATTCCACTCAAAACTCCGACGCCAAAAACAATAGTTACCAAAATTAAAATCGCAATTGAAATATTTCTGGAAAAAATGTTCATCTTCTTCTCAAGTGGCATAATTTCACTTTCGGTTTTCTGAACCAATTCTGCTAATTTCCCGAACTCGGTTCCGTGTCCGGTTTCGACGACAATAGCCGTGGCTTTTCCTCTGGAAATAGATGTCCCAGCATAAACCATGTTTTTTCTATCTGCTAATCCAATATTTTTATCTAAAATATCTATTGACTTATCTACCGGAAAACTTTCTCCGCTTAGAATAGCCTCGTTAACTTGTAAATTTTCTAAATTTAAAATTCGGCAATCTGCTAAAACTTTATCTCCGGCATTCAAAAAAACAATATCACCCGGGACCAAGAATTTAGAATCAATTTCCATTTGAACTCCATCTCTCAAAACCATAACCTTATATCTTAAACTCTTTCGCAGTTTTTCAATAATTTCTTCGGCCTTATATTCTTGCACAAACCCAATCCCAGCATTAAGAAAAACGATGACTCCAATCACAACAGCGTCAATAAAATGCCCAATCGTCGCCGATATAAATGCGGCAACAATTAAAATATAAATCAGCAATGAATTAAACTGTTTTAGAAAAATCGCTAAACGGCTCTTACTTTTATATTTATGAATAATATTTTTTCCAAATTTTGCAAATCGCTTTTGCACTTCTTCTTTTGTTAGTCCGTTTTCAGAACTATTCAAATTCTTCAACACCTTCTCGCGAGATTGAGTATGCCAATCCATGATTTATTAAGGATATATTAGATTATAAGATTTGCCTTTCAAAAATTATGTTTTCAGCCCGAATTAGTAATGATTATTGGATGTATTTGCATGATGTGAAGTTTTATAAACCCTTTTTTCTGGTTATTTTTAAGGTTCCATCCAAAACTTAAATGTTTGGATGATGAGAGTTTTGTGATTGGTTGGTCACGATAAAACGCAAGTGCTATTGCTAATTATCAGATAGTTAGAGCTATCAGGAATAAAAATGACAGATAACAACGGAATACGAAGTGGAAGTTTACAGTTCTACCCGAGGGTGCGAGCTAAGAAAGTTATACCTAGCGTGAATTGGAAACCGGTTTCTAAAGACGGAGTTGGATTTATGGGTTTTGTCGGATACAAGGTAGGAATGATTTCTGTCTGGGCGAAAGACGACACCGAACATTCTATGACAAAAGGAAAAAGAATCGCCATTCCAGCAACCGTTATCGAGTGCCCCGTTATGAAAATTTATTCGGTCCGATTTTATAAAGACGGCAAGGTAACTAAAGACGTTGTTGTTTCCAATGGCAAAGATTTGAAAAAAAGCGTGAAAATCACAAAAAAAGTTGGCGAGTTTAAAGATGCTGATAATTTTGATGATATTAGAGTGATTATGTATTCTGGTGTAAAAAATACTTGTGTTGATAAAAACAGAGCGGATTTAATTGAGGTAGGTGTTTCAGGTTCTAATGAAGAGAAGTTAGCTTTCATTAAAGAAAATATTGGAAAAGAAATTTCTGTCGGGGATGTTTTCGCTAATGGATTAGTCGATGTTCGGGGTGTCACAAAAGGTTATGGAACACAGGGTCCTATGAAAAGATTTGGCATTGCATTAAAATCGCATAAGTCTGAAAAGGGAAGAAGGAGACCCGGTTCTTTGGCTCCATGGCATCCTTGTAGAGTTACTTTTAGAGCACCTCAGGCAGGACAAACAGGATACCACAGTAGAATTACATATAACAATTTAATTTTAGAAGTCGGAAAAATTCAAGAAAAAGATATCAACAAAAAAGGCGGATTCGAACATTATGGCGTTATAAAAAATGATTATATTATATTAAAAGGTTCCATCCCGGGACCACAAAAAAGAGGACTGGTAATTACTTCAGCAATTAGACCAACTAAATATCTAGCTAAGAAAAAATTTGAGGTGCTTGAGTTACGATGAAAACAAAACTATTTGATAAAAACGGGAAAGCAAAAGGCGAAGTAGCTTTGCCTAAAAATTTTTCAGTTAAAATTCGAGAGGATA
>JBDRJI010000036.1:0-3873 GCA_043815105.1 archaeon | reverse complement strand
TTTTTGATTTCCTTCATTATTTTCTATTGCCGCATGGACACGTCTTGCCATTAAAATCATTTCAAAACGATTATCAGATAAAACCTTTTTTAAAGCCTTTAATAAAATCTTTTCTTTAGAGGTAATCTCTTCAAGAGAGTTATAATCTCCGAGTAAATCTTTATGAAGAATATCACAAATATAATTATCATCATCCCTTCCAGAATTAATATTATCAAGTATCGCCCGTCTAGCCATTTGGCCACATTCTTCACCATTAACCAAAACTCCAGAATTTGTAATATGAATATTGGTGACCTTGGTCCCAATGTTAAAATTTATTCCAGGAATTTTATTTAAAATTTCCGCAAATCCCACCATAATCTATTCTAAATGGGAAGAAAAAAACTTAACTAACTCTACAGAGTTATTATTTATAAAAACTTTTGATCCTCTCAAAACTCCTCCAAAATTTTTTAACTCCACACTCTCATAATTTTGATCTGTTACGACAAGACCCTGCGAGTCCACTATTTCGCCTTCACTACTATGCAATCCAAGTGCCATAATAATATCTTCCTTGGAATTTTCCTCAAACGTAACCATTACCTTTTCCATATCATACCTTCACTTATTTTAATAATTTATTTTTTATAAATCTTTCTACTCTTTTTTCTTTTCAACTTCCTCAACCTTCTCTTTCTTTACCCATTGCTTAACAGTTTTCTTAACTTCAGGCAAAATAATCTTCCCACCAGCTTTTTCCATTTTAGACATTGCCGAAGCTGTAGCAGCCAAAGCCGTAATCTCAGCCTTGAATCCTTCACCCATTCCGAGAATTTTATGTTTGGAGAAATTGATTTTACATCCTTCCTTTACAAAAAAATTATTTTTAATATCACTCAAATTAATCTTTTCATATTTTGCAACAGCTGTTCCCCTCGACGTCGCCCCCTGCTTACCAAAATATTTCCCTTTAACGGATTGTTCTGCAGACTGTTTTTTATGGTCGCCCTTTTTCCCAGTTCCAGCCATACCGAAGCCACCCTTATTTCCGTGACCCTTATGCTTCTGCCTAAATCCCCATCCGCAAGTTCGTGCTCCACGAATCCTCGAGTTCTTTGTTCTTTTGTGAGTTTTCATAGTCCAGCCTCCCGCATATCCTCATCAAGAGAACGACCCGTCCTGTGCTTATAGTTAGATAAATCCGTTTCCCATACTATATCGTGTTTAAATTTTCCAGTTCTCATATTAAAATCAATTAAAGTTCGAGGTACTATTGAACCATCATTTTCTCTAACGGCAACATAAAGACCAAAATCTTTATAGGTATTAATTACCATACTCTCCCTATTATTATAAACAAATATGTCTCCGTATTTCATATTCCTTAATTCAGCCTCGGGTCCTATATTCCGAACACTTTTAATGCATCCATTTTGTTCGCACATCACAACATCCTCCGAGCCAATTTAGTAATATCTTCATGTTTGCCCAAAATTCCTTTTGGCGATGCAAGTTTAGAACTTTTCTTAAATCCACCTCGTGGGGGGTGTAAAAAATAAACGCCTTCTTTATCTTTTCGTGAACTATTCAATTCTTTTACAAAAGCATCGTCTACGGTTCCATAAGCTACCATATGCCCAACACTTCTGACCATTCCCATTCGAATAACATCATCTGCCTCAACTAAAATAGCGCTGAACTTTTTATTCATCTTTAATCTTTTCAGTGTCTCATTATCTTTCGCTTTATTCTTAACCTGCCCCGCAATTCTTACAACTAAAATTACCATTATATCTGAACCTCCCCAATCTTCTCCAAAGCTGCCATGCACGCCTTCGCAGAATTAAAAGTTGTTCTCAACTTACCAAAACACTTACTATAAACATCCTTAATACCAACCGCTCTTAAAATTTTTTTCAATTCGTTGTTAACTACCAATCCGGTTCCTTGTGGCGCGGGCATTAGATTAACAGTAACCGAAGAACATTTTCCTGTAACAGCAACTGGAATACTATGTTCCTCGTCGCACGAACAATCAAATGATGCACATCCTCGTATAATTTTAACAATATTCAGTTTTGCTTTTATGATTGCCTTTTCTTTGGCTGGCAGGGTTTCACTAGCTCTACCATAACCAAGCCCAATATGCCCGTGACCGTCTCCGACGACAGCCATAACACCGAAAGTTAATACATTACCCTCTTTGGTTTTTTTCTGAGTCTGTCTAAATGCTCTTCTCTTACCACCGCCAAATTTACCCTTGGCCTGACCAATAAATAAAGTGTCAACACTTAAACCAGGAATTAACAAATCAACAATCTCGGGCTCCATAATTTTTTGCCCACTTTCAAGAATCTCATCAATATTCTTAATTTTTCCATTCCGAGCAGCCCTGCCCAATTCAGTTCTCGGTATCCAATTATCTAATTTTACCTGAGCCTCTCGAGCGAACCTATCCTCTCTAGACTCTCTCTTCCACTCTCCACGACCCTCAGCGACTTTAGCTTTCTCGTCAAACTCTTTCGAAATCTTTTCTTCTTTTTCTATCTCTTTAGCCTCAACCATTGTTTCCATTTCTTTCAACTGTTCCTCCGGTGCGACTTCTTTTGTTTCTACCATTACTTCAATCCCTCCTTAACTTTACTAATCATATTTTTAACATCATCTTTCAAATGCTCTCCATTCAATCTCTCTTCCGAGGGAAAAACGCTTTCATTTGCCGGGATATCCAAACTGCCATCAATTAAACCCTTAATAACCGCAAAAACTCGTGAACCTTTTAGTGTCCGTGCCATTCCCAAATCCATAATGAATTTACCTTTGCCCAATTTCTTCGCCATCAATAATCCAGTCAAATATCCAGCAGGAATAGATTTCAAACTTCCGCCAGCCTTAGCATCCCAACCATTTTTCAAAAGCTCCTTAGATGTAACGGTAGCAATAACTTTATCCTGTGCCTCATCACTCGTCACAGCCTGAAGAATAAAATATTTATTCGTCCTTCGCACAACTATTCTCGGAATTCCCGACGTTAATAAAATTCGTCGTGCTTTGTAATCCGTTTTATTTTCTCTTCTTCTTCGTTTTAGTGTTCTTAATCCTGCCATTATAATTCCTCCAAACTCTCCTTTAAGTGTCTTTTGCTCTTGAATTTCCGAGCTCGAATCTGCTTTCTTATTTCTCTATTTTTCTCTTTATCAACCGCGCCAGTTCTAACAAGTCCCCTAACAAACTTTCTCAATTTTCTGGTAATTATCACATACTCTGCTTTCCTATTATTGACTTTATTTTTTACTTTCCCTACTCTTCTACGATTTTTTCTTTTAACAATTTTCTTTCGACCGCTGACTTCTTTAATCTGAATTGCGCCACTTTTATTTAAATCTAAAATATCCAATCTTGTAATCGCTTCTTTGATTTCTAACAAACGTTCTGTCGCAAAAACAATTCTATTCTTCCCAACTTTCAAAACCTTCGCCGCCAAATTCTTTTTCTTCGTCAGATTCATTTTGCAACCTCCGTATTAGTTTTCAATTTATCATCTTTCGCTTTGTACCTATTCAAAATTTTAATTTTCATTTCATTAGCCTTCGCAATAATCTCTGCTCTCTTTTTAGCTCCAACTTTAGCAACAATAACTCCGATTCCCTTACCAACCTCTAGAAGTTCCTTAATATTTTCAACCCTGACCGCTTCCATATCGCAGACAAAATTCTTAACATCCGAGCTAGCTCCCCAACCAATCTTAGGTCTCTGCCCTCGCCCTTTTCTATTTAACCTTAACTTATTTTGCCTTCCCTTAGCTCCACGCCATTTTTGATTTTTCTTAACGCCACGACCAAGTTTAATCTTCTTGTGCCAATCTGTCCGCAAAAACTTCGGCTTCTT
>JBDRJI010000035.1:0-3366 GCA_043815105.1 archaeon | reverse complement strand
GTTCGCCACCAGACTGTTCTAAAGATTATAATTTTTCTAATGAAGTTAGTGATAAAAACTTTAATATTCTTTCCTCGGGAAAGAAATATGTGGGCTTTGTTGTAAATGGAAAAAATATTGTTGTAGACAGTTTAGATTTTGAAATTGAGAGTGATTTTACAGAGAGTGCAAAACAACCACTTAGCATTAATTTTTTTGAAGAGGATAATTGGAAATTTAGTGAGTTCTCTGACTCGTTCTTACCAAAAAACTGGGGATGTTATTCTTTGGTTGGAATACAGGGTCCTTTAATCGGGAACTCTTTTTATTGTGAGATGATTTCTATTCCTGATAGTGGAAAATTATATGTTGGAGCGGACGTCAGCGGTGTAGATGTGGTAGATCTAAATATGACGGTTTATCCAGAAAGTGGAACTGGAGCTTCCTGGGACTGTAATTTCGACCCTAATTCAGAAGAGGGGTGTTTAATTGAACCGGATATTGGGGAAATTTTTAGTGCAGGAAACTATCAGGTTTGTGTGGGTGCAGATACATTGACAGGTTATAAAATTAATCAAGATGATGTAGGAGATAATTGTGGATTTAGTTATGCTTCGGGTCCAGAAGGAAGCGTAAAAGATTATGCGATTTTTGCTCAAGCTACTAAATATGCAGATGCGAATTTTTTTAGTTCAGATGATTTTGATAAAGAAGATATTGTTAGTGCAATGAATACACTTATTACAGAGAGATACGAAGGGGATTGTTCTGAAGGATGTGTTTTACCGATAGAATTTTCTGGAATAACACAAAATATTAGAATTCACGACGTGCAGTTAGTATACACGAGAAATTTAGAGTGGGATTCTAGTGATAAGATTTACGATTTAAATGCAATTCCGGTTACGGTTGATTTTAACGGAATTCTTGATTTGGGTTTACTTGGATTTAGCGTCTCTAAAACTATGGAATATATTGTTTCGCTTAATGGGACAGAGTTATTTAAAGAGGACATAAATATTTTACCTACGCCAATTATTTTATTGATTTTGCCATTAAATCCTCCAGCGGGAGTACCAATTGAATTTCATGCTGGAGTTAATTTTAGCGGAAACCAATCATTAACTTACAAGTGGGATTTTGGGGATGAAAAAACCATTACAACAAATGTGCCATTTGCTTCTCATACTTATGCCGATTTAAGAAACTACACATTGACTCTCGAAGTTAGTGCTGGCGGAAACTTAACATCCACGAAAACTTTTAATATCGAAACAATCAGTCCCGAAATGGCAATTGATGCGAATTTGATTCTCAAAAAAAATGCTTTGGAAAATGTTAAATCTAGTATAGAAAGTTTTCCTTTTTGGTATATTGGAGCATTGTCGAAAGTTATTAATATAAATTTTTTCGAAAGCGAATTAGATAGGTTAGACAGAGCGAGAAATAATTCTTTTAACGAGCAAGATTTTATTAAAATTGCCGGGGAACTTTATGCTTTAAATATTCCAACTAGACTTAATATAAATAGTTTTGAAGTTCCTTACCTAATGACAGAATTGAAAGATATTAATATAAAATCCATCGAAATAATTAGTGGAACTGTTAATGGAGCCAGTAATAACGATTATGCGAAACCTATTCTAACTTGGCAAAATAAAAATATTAATGTAAATTATATAACAAAAGAATTTGGAGTTTCATTCTGGGATGGAAAAGATAGCGCAATTTTTAGAGTGTATAGTTTTGAAGTTAATTCGGAAAGCGACGAAGAAAGTTATTTTGTAATTAATCGTCCATTTAGCGAACTATATTTTAAAGAAAATATTGGCGCAAGAAAAGTAGATGATTCTACAATTATTATTTTAGAGGGTGGGAGCGATAAGTCTTTTGAATTTTATTATGAGAGCACTGAGCCGACATCATTTTTTGTTTCTCCAAAATTAAGTTCGATAGTTATTGAGGCTGACATTGATACTAGCTGTAATTATAATTTAGTTTGCGAAGAGGAATACGGTGAGAATCCTGATAATTGTCGAAGTGATTGTAAGCCGATTAGTCGAGCGGTTATTTATATGATTTTATCGTTGGTGTTTATGTTGGTTATTTATGCTATTTTGCAAGTTTGGTACAAACGTCGTTATGAAAAATATTTGTTTAAGGATGATAGGCAGTTGTATAATCTTTTAATGTATGTTACGAATGCTAGGGCACGTGGAATGACGGATTTGAGAATTGGAGCGGATTTGAGATCTAAAGGATGGTCCAGCGAGAGGGTAAATTATATTATTAAAAAATCAAGGGGAGATAGGACTGGGTTATATGAAATTATTCCATTTGAAAAAGTTTCAGCTTATTTTAGAAATAGAAAGGCTAGAAAACTTGTTGCGGCAAAAACAAATATTGCTACTGGAAATCGGCAACAACCAGGGAGAAACATTAATAAATCTGTATTTCAGAGGAGAATATAATGATAAAAATAATTAGGAATTTTGCCCGAAGAATTTTTTCTGGCATTTTTAAAAAGAGAGGAGAAATTAAGTTAGGATTTTATGGCTCGCCCAATGCAGGAAAGACGAGTTTGGCTAATCGTATTTGTCAAGATTGGCTAGGTGAAGATTTGGGTTCGGTTAGCAAGATGCCACACGAAACGAGAGAGATTCAAATTAAGGAGAAAGTTATACTTGAAAGAGATGGCAAAAAAATTGAGTTTAAATTAATTGACACGCCAGGAATTGCGACAAAAATTGATTTCGAAGATTTTATGAAATTTGGACTGAAAAGAAAGGTGGCTCAGGATGTGGCAAAGGAGGCGACTCAGGGAATTATTGAAGCAATTAAATGGCTTGATGATATGGATGTGGTTATTATTATGATTGACTCGACGATGAATCCGTATTCTCAGGTTAATATTACAATCATCGGAAATTTAGTAGCAAGAAAAATCCCGGTTCTAATTGTTGCCAATAAGATAGATTTAAAAAAGTCAAATGTTAAGAAGATAAAAGGTGCTTTCCCGGAATATGAAGTCGTTGGAATTTCGGCAAAAAATGGAGATAATATGGAAGAGTTTTATGAGGGACTTTTCAAATTAGTGAAAAAAATTTAAGATGGCGATAGACAATGAAGAGGAGTTTAAGAAGTGGTTTAGACAGGCAGAAGCAGATTTTACGAAAATAAAGATTCTTATAGACAGTAATAATCTTGATGGGGCGGCGTTTTATTCTCAACAGTCAGTCGAGAAAGCGTTAAAAGCATTAATAATTAAAACTAAAAAACAACTGCCCAGAATTCACGACCTTTTATCTTTATCAAAAATGGCGGACTGTCCCGAGGAGATAATTGATAAATGCAAAATTATTAATCCATATTATATAGAAACAAGAT
>JBDRJI010000034.1:0-3980 GCA_043815105.1 archaeon | reverse complement strand
TTCATCTTAATCTCTTTTCTATAATATCAGCAAGTCAACTTATTTAAATTTAAGTAAACAGCTTTGTATTGTAATTAGTTTTTTATTACTCATTCAATCCTCTCTCTAAAATTTTTATAAATTTCAATTAATCTTTCTTGGGAAATAGGTGTTTTCAGCGAGGGAGTTGAACAATCTGACCTTAAGTAATTTAGATTTGTAATTAAATCGTTACTCCTACAATAGTGATGAAAATCGGTTCCTGGGAATGGTGTGATGAATGCTGAATATGTGTGGAAGACTTTGCCTTGCTCGACTATTGACGCGTACTTATCCAAGCCCTGACTTAATTGCCTCTCTGTTTCCCACGGGTAGCCGACCATCAAAGAGCCCCAAACATTAATGTCCGCATCATAGGTTTTATCTATCGCTTGCTCTATCATCTCGGGAGTTGTGCCCTTTCTTAATTTTTTTAACGTCTCTTGATTCATTGATTCAATCCCAAAAAATAAACCGTTACATCCTGACTCATATAACATATTCAAATTAATTTTATCTTTTGCAACATCATCAACTCTTGCAAATATTCTATACTGGATTTTCCCTTGCAGTCCTCTCTCTTTAATACCTTCGCAAATTTCCACAACTCGCTTAGGGTCATAAGTGAAAAGTTCATCCGCAAAGAAAAAGTGAGTTCTGCCGTTTTCTTTGTGTAGTTTTTCCATTTCATCCAAAACTCTCTTCGCTGAATTTGCCACAACTTTTCCAGGATTTGAAACTGGTGTCGCACAATAACTACATTTAAATCTACATCCCCTCCCCGTATGCATATATTCCAAATTACTTGATTCATCTACCGAACAATATTTATCATAAGGCAAATCGTTTCTATCGGGCATTGGAAGCTCGTCTAGGTTTTGAACTCTTTGAACCTTACCTGTGTACTCCCATTTTCCATTATTTTTAAATAAAATTCCTTCAATATCTTTTTCAAGAGTTTTAGTTTCTAATCCATTGACTAAGTTTAACAGAGGTTTTTCTCCTTCAAACGGGATAAAATAATCAATTCCCTTTTTGCCACAAGATTGCTGAAAAAATCCTTGCTCATATTTTTGGTCTTCTGCAAAACTTCCAGTCACATGTTCTCCGCCAAAAACAGTTTTAATTTTTGGATTTAATGATTTTAATTTTTGTGCCAAATTAGTTCCCTCATCGAAGACGCAACTCATTGTAGAAAAGCCTGCAATATACGGATTAAACTCTGAAACTTTTTTAACTAACTCGGAATCGCTTTCATCTACTTGATGAAAAACTTTTGCCCTGTGTCCATTTTGTTCCAAATATGATTTTAAATAACATGCTCCCAACGGAGGTCTTGCTACCGCCTGCATTCCTTCCATTTCTTTTTTCCCACCCGGAACAATTAAAGCAACTTTCATTTTCTATCCTCCAAATTTTTATAAAATGCTACGACAAACCTTTCATAATAGTCATCATCAAAAAATTTAATTTCAAATGGAATATTTACTGAATTTAAAATTTTCATCAATTCGTTTTTGCTATAAGATTCTAATATTGAATCCCTTTCATTTTTTTCATAAAATGGAACTTCTTTGTCTCCAATAAAATCCTTTCTTTTTTCTAATCCGGCTTCTAATTCTTTTTTATTTTTAGGTCTAAGTTGATCCGAAATAATTAATGTCCTATTCGAATTTTCATAAAGATTTTTAATTAATTTTATTGGATTTTCAAAGTGATGTAAGGCTAAATTACATAGGATAATATCTCCTTTCTTCTCGGTAACCTCCCCGCCTTCACTAGTAAATTTAAATGGATAATTTTTGGATGCCCTACTAATAAAATAATCATCAATATCAATTCCTGTTAATCTCAGATTGGAAAATTTAGAATTAATTAATTTTAATAAATAACCATCCCCACAACCTACATCTATAATACTATTTACATCCTTAATATTTCTTTGAACTACATTTAAAATTGGTTCATATAACCAGGGCATTTTTCTAATTATTTCAGAAAACTGTTCTTTTTCTTCTAATGACATTTGGTGATTAATCTGTGTTCTTTTTGTTGGCACGGACTTTCTAATCGCATGATATCCTAATTGCCATCCTAAATAAACTCCATCAGCTTCGATAGATATTGAGAAATGTTCAACAAGAATTTTCAGCAAGTCTGCCTCTGTTATTTCTAAACCTAACAAATTTTTTATAAAATTAGTCATATCTTCTTTTGTTTTGAATTTCCAAGGAGTATTTTTTAGTTTTGAACTTTCATATGTTAAATTATTAGAATTAACTAAACCCCTAACTTGTTCTTCATTTAGAAAAGGGAAATCGTGACCAGTGATGCAATGTTTTTGGACAATTCTATCAAAAAATTCTTGCGTTTTGGTTTTATCTAAAACATCTGCTATAACAAATAATCCGTCTTCCGAAAGAATTCTTTGAATCTCCTTAAGAGTTTCTGCTTTTTTATTGATGTGATGAAATGTCGCTAAAGATACAACCAAATCAACGGAGGAGCTCTCTAATGGAATGTTGTCGCTTTCGGAATTTATGTGAATGACATTTGTTTGTTTGTTTGCACTCGACAGCATAGCTTCAGAGTTGTCCACTGCATAAATTTTTGCTCGAGGGAATTTTTCAGCTAAATAATTAGTTAGATATCCATCTCCCGCACCTAAATCTAAAATAGTTAAATTGTCTTTATTCGCAAATTCATTTAAGTTCAAATTCTTCAATTCCGACATTCTCGCATCTGGATAATCCCTCATTGCTTTGGAATATCTTTTTGCTCTTTCTGTATTATATTCTATTGCTTTCATAACTTTATAGTAGTAATATATGATTATTAAGGTTTTGAGAGATATTTGCAACAAAACGCAATATTTATATAGTTATAATGCAAATAGTTAGATATGAAGTTAGATTTAAAAGATAAAAAGATTTTGTCCGAATTGGAAATGAATGCGAGGATTAGTTTTGCGGAACTCGGCAAAAAAGTTGGATTATCTAAGCAGGTAGTTAAATATAGAATTCAGAAATTGGAATCCGAGAATATTATACAGGGATACAATGCATTAGTAGACGTATCTAGATTAGGAGAAGTAATTTATGTTGTTTATTTGAAGCTAGTCCAAATTTCCTCGATACAAGAAAAAGAGTGGATGAATAGTATGAGTAAGAGCCCTAACGTCTTGGCTGTCGGGAAAAACGCGGGGCACTGGGACTTGACGGTGGCGATGAGATGCGCTAATAATAAAGAGCTCGACGAGGTATTGAAAAAAATAACTTCCGGAAAGTCCGATAAAATAAAAGAGAAACTTATAACGAGCGAAATAGAAAGTTCTTATTTTAGTACGGAACTATTATTTGAGGGAAACAAATACGAAGCTGTTACTTCAGATACTCAAGACAATATTGAGCTAGACGAGAAAGATAAAAAAATAATTCATTATCTCTCTGAAAATTGTAGAATAAGTTTGCTTGATTTATCTGATAAAATAAAAATGTCTCCGAATGGAGTAAAAAATAAAATAAAAAATTTGGAAAATAAAAAAATCATTATTGGATATAAGACGAAAATAAATTATGAAAAGTTGGGATATTTACACTTTAGAGTTTTTTTACATCTAAATGGATGGACAAAAGAGCTATGCGATGATATTAAATCTTTTTTGAAATCGGAGGGAAACGTCGAGAGTGTGTCGAGATATATGGGTTATGCGGATATAGATTTTCGGTGTTATACTAAAGATATAGGCGAACTTTATAATTTAGTATCTAAAATAAAAGACAAATTTCTGAAAGAGGTAATTGAGATAGACTCGATGCCGATTTTTGGCTGGGAAAAGATTGAGTATTATTAGAAAAATTATTTATCTCAGAATTTTTACAATTCCCACTAATGCATCTTGTTTATTTTCTGGATGTTTAAATTTATACAAACATTTTTCGAGCTCGGATCTTGCGCCCTCT
>JBDRJI010000033.1:0-6435 GCA_043815105.1 archaeon | reverse complement strand
GGATAATAATTCTCCCTTAGAATACCTATTATAAATATCCGCCAACTTTTTGTCATCACTCTCAAAATATTTTAACCACTGACACGCCACATCTACCTTTACATCTCCACCCTTCTTTCGATGTTCTTCGACGGTATCTTGTCCTCCGCTGAAAGCATATTTGTTAATTTTTTTCTTGACAGTTTTTGTATCATCAGTCATTAATATTGTTTTACCCGAATCTGAACTGCTTGATTTTCCTGTGGCTCCAGTTAGCGGAGACATAAATTTGGCGTGAATAATTGAGGGTTTTTTGTGTCCGAGTTTCTCTACCACATCTCTCGATATTCTAAAATGCGGATCCTGATCAACGCCCATTGGAATTAAACAATATTCGTTTTTATTATTTAGGATGTTTGGTAAAAAACAAGGAACTGTTTGCATTGCAGTATAAAAAATACTTCCAATATTATTTGAATCAGTAAAACCAAATGCCGCCTTTATCGTAGAGAAAGTTATTTTTTTCGCCACCTTGATTGCTTCGGGATACATAATTCCCGCGTGTTTAGTATCTATCAAAAAATGCGTTTTCTTCGGGCTAAAACCCGTCGCGACCACATCTCGCATATTATCTTTCATCCATTCCTGAATTTCCTCATATGTCATATTCTTATATAAAAACTTTTCGTCGTCGGTAAACTGAATCCATAATTCAACATCAAACTTATCTTGCAACCATTTTACAAAATTCAATATAGACCAGTGCCCTAAATGAATTGGACCACTCGGACCAACTCCCGTATATAAAAAAAACTTTTCGCCCTTATCATAAGCATCAAGCAGTTTCTCCAAATCTCGATGTGCGAAGAATATTTCCCGTCTCAAATACGGATGAATCTCGCCAGCTATAACTTCAATTCTCTCTAAAAGTTTCTTGTCAATTTTTTTGAGCCCGAATTCCGAAATAAGTTTTTCATAATCTACGGTCCCTTCAACATCATACGGATTCACCTTCATTTTTTCCATAATAAATTAGCTTCTGGAGATTTATAAAAGTGTTGATAATATTTATATACTAAACTTGTCTAAGAATAGCATGAAAAAAATGAGATATGCCTTCGCCTTAATACTTATTTTAGCAAGCTCATTTGTTTGGGCGAGTATTTCTATATCAGAACCATTGGATGTTTATAATTTGGGAGACATACTATATATAAAATTAGACGGACTTATAGGGGCAGAGGTTGGGAATTTAAATATAGATTTGAATTGTGGAAATAGGACGATAAATTTAGTAAAAATTAGCGCCAGAGCTTTTTCGCTTGACGAATCTCAAAGCTATTCTACGGACGTGATTTTGAATAGCGAGGATTTAGAAGTTCTTAACTTGAGCGATGTTATCGGGGAATGCCAAGTAGTTTCATCGCTGGGTACAAATTTTGCCTCAACCAAAACATTTACTATTAGTAATAACATCGATGTAATCCTTTCGTTAGATAAGCCTTCGTACGATCCCGGAGAGGCAATAACGGTTAGTATTGAAGCGGTTAAATCAAATGGCGACTTGTTGAGCGGATTTCTTGAAGGTACTAATGCAACTTCTTTTAGCAAAGCGGTCGAGAATGGTTTTGTCAGCGAAATTTTTACTATGCCGGAAACGATTGAGTCGGGAGCCTATAACTTAAATATTCACACCTATGATCTTAAACAAAACAAAGGTTCAGCCTCCATTTCTTTCAATATTAATCAAGTTGCATCGTTGATAATTATGAGTTTATCAAATACTGAAGTTATGCCTGGAGAAGATTTTACAATTGGAGTTGAGGTGTTTGATCAGGCGGGGATTGAAATGGAGGGTACGGTTTTTATGAAAATTATTTCACCAGAAAATGAGGAGGTTGAATCAGCCGTTCAGTCTGGCGAATTTAATACTTTCAATTTCGTTTCTAATTCTAGTGTTGGAACATGGAGGGCGGTGGGCTCATTTAATAATGTGGTTGAAGAACGGGAGTTCGAGATGCTTGGAATCCAGAAGGTTGAATTCGAAATTGAGGACTCTATTCTTAGCATAACTAATGTTGGAAATATTTTATATAATAAAACCATTAATGTTCAAGTTGGAAACGAGACCATAGAACTAGACCTGAACATTGAAGAAGGAGAAATAAGAAAGTTTAACATTGGAGCACCTAACGGCGAATATGAGGTTATGATTGACGATGGCGATAATTCAATTAGCCGACAAGTTTTATTGACGGGAAATGCAGTTTCAATTAGCGATTTCAAAAACGTTGGAATTTTTAAAGCATATTCAATAGTCTGGATTTTTTTAATTATTGTTCTTGGAGGAACAGGAGTTGTTTTTTTTATGAGATATCGAAAAACGAAAACGGTTGAGGGAGATGGGATTGTCAAGAGAATTATTAAGAAATTCAGAAGAGTTGAAAATAGGCTCCCTATCGATTCTATCTATCCTAAATTACGGGATGCTAAAGCCACGATTAAATCACATATGGGAGATAGTTTAAATCTCACGGATAAATCTCCGGCAGTACAGGGACTTGATTCAAAGAATTATAGTCATGAAGATAAGAGCATGGTTGACTTAACCAAGAGGTCGACTGGGAATGCAGAATCTAGCTTGGTTTTGAAGGGTGAGAAATATATGTCGGCTATTGTTGCTTTGAGCGTTAAGAATTATGACAATTTAAGTGAAGTTGCAAAAAAGGCTTTGCATGAAATAGTCCATGAAGAACAAAAAAATAAAGGAGTTGTCGACTGGAGAGATGATTATATTTTTATCGTATTTTCTCCAATTGTGACTAAAACTTATAATAACGAAATTTTAGCGACGAAGACGGGAATGGCAATTTTAAATAAGTTGAATATTTATAATAAAAAGTTTAAGGATAAAATTGAATTTAATCTTGGCGTGCATGTCGGCGAATTAATTACAGCAAAGGTTGATGGCAAGTTAAAATATACCAGTATTGGAAATGCAATTTCTTTGGCGAAGAGAATTTCAGATTCAGATAGTAAAAAACTAATTGTCTCGGATGCGATTAGAAAAAAGTTGATTAGAGATTTGAAAGTTGATAAAGGAAAAGATATTAGCGGGAATCAAGTTTATGAAGTTTTTGAAATAAGGGATATGTCAGCTAATGCAGCTAAGTTGAAAGATTTGATGAAAAGAATGGAATAGAGATTTAGAGTTTTGAATTCTCACTAATCTTTTCGCTCAAAAATTGAATCTGACTTTTACATCTGTTAATTCCCTCTTCAAATAATTGAACTTCCTTTTTTAGTGCATCAATTTCTTTGTTATGATATTCTATATTTTTCTTGTGATGTTTTTCTATTTGCTCGACGTGAAACTGTAATTTTTGTTCCTGCTCTTTTTTCTCATCAATGTGCGGAATTTCTTTAATCTGTTGTCTGTGTCCCTCAATTGACTTTTCGTGAAAATTTACCCATCCCTCGTTATATCGAATTTCTTTTTCATTCATTTCCAGCAAATGTTTTATTTCTAAAAGTTGCTGAGCGTAGAAATCTTTGCGTTTATGTTGTTGCTTATGCAACTCTTCAAAATACCTTTGTCTTTCAGACATATCTTTTTTGTCTTTCATAGCTCACCTCTTTTTATTTATTACTTCTTCTTAATCAATTTTCCCAAAACTTCTCGTCCCCTATCCCAAAATTCTTTCTTAAACATAAACAAATCTGCCCCTGCTTTTAGGGCAACTTCTTCTTCATTTCTCTCACTTATACATAAAATTGGAAATTTTATTCTATTCTTTTCTGCTTCTTGTTTTGCGAGTTTAATTAATATTAAACCATCTTTTGTCTGTTCATTGTATGGCAGATGAGGTTCATAAAATAAATTAACATCAAAAACTCCTGCGCTATACTTCAATAATTCTTTATTATATATTCTTGGGAGCACTTCTCCATTAAATCTTCTCCAATCAAAATCAAAATCTTCTCCGAATAATTCTAGTGTTTTTTTATAACATTCCCTTTCATCTTCGACATATAATATTTTTGGTTTCATTTTATCAATTTTTCCAGTGCCTCTCGTCCCCTCTCCCAAAATTCTTTCTTAAACATAAACAAATTTGCGCCCCTTTCTAATGCCTCATTTCTGTAATTATCCTTGCTGGCACAGATTATTGGAAGAGCGCTTCCTCTTTCTCTAATGACTTCAATTAAATCAAATCCTTCTTTTGTCTGTTCATCGTCGGACTTATCAGAATTGTAATCCAAATTAATATCAAATACTCCCGTACAATATTGCTCTAAATTATTCATAGCCATAGCGCCTTCTATAAAATTTTTTCTCCAGTCTATATTATAATAGTTTCCAAAAACTCCCTGAGTAATTTCAAAACATTTTCTAAAATCTTCGACGTATAATATTTTTGGTTTCATTTTATCTACAGTTATGACAACTTGAACACTGTTTACATACATAATATTCATTGCCATTATTTTCAGCATACGTTCTTAATATATCAAGTGGAAAAGTTACGCTTCTTATTTTTTCAATCAAAGGCTTTTCATATTTTCTTTCTTTTGCTGAATTTCTTTCTGCCATTTTTATCTACACCCATGACAACCGGAACACTGACGGCAAACAACTTTGTTTCCCGTAGAATTAATTATCTCTAATGGAAAGTTCATTGTCTCTTCTTTTTTAATATAAGGTTTCTCATATTTTCTACCATCTAAGATTTCTTTTTCTCTTTCAAAATTTTCTTCTACTTTGGGATGGAGATATCTTGTTTCTTTCATGGGATGGAAAATAGCAAAAACTATTTAAACAAGAGTAGTTATGTAACATGACGACACAATGCTTAAAAAATTTGGACTAACGAGCGCAGAGGAAAAAGTTTACTTAGCACTTATACCTCTTGGTTCGTCGTCGGCTTCTGAAATAATTAAAAAAACTCAATTACATAGAACGACGGTATATGATGTATTGGAAAGACTAATTGGGAAGGGTTTCGCAGGTTATATAATTCAAAATAAAACAAAATATTATTCCGCGACAGACCCCTCAAAATTTTTAGATATTGCTCTGGAAGAAAAACAGCAGGCGGAAGAAAAACAGAAGCTAGCTAAAGAAATTTTTAAAAAAGTTAAATCTATCAAGGAGGAAACGCAGGTTAAATCTATCGCGCAAATTTTCGTTGGCACCAAGGGACAGAAGACAGTTATGAATGATATAATTGAAGAGGGCAAAGATTTTATTTTATTTGGAGCGGAAGGAAAATTCAGCGAGGATTTGCCAGCTTATACCGAGCAATGGGCAAACTGGCGAACTAAAAAAAATATAAAAGCAAAAATAATTATCGGCAAAAATTCTCAGGCTCCAATATGGAAAATGAATCAGATTAAATTTATTTCAAAGGAATACCAGTCCCCTGCCGTTACGTTTGTCTACGGAAACAAGGTTGCAATATTTATTCATGAAAATCCAATTTTGATAATCTTGATAGAAAGTAAAAAACTGGCAAAAAGTTATAGAAGCTATTTCAATTTATTATGGAGAATTGCCGATAAGTAATTTTTAGATTAAAAGTTCATTAAAAAATACTTATCAAATATCCAAATATGATAATACTAAAAATTCTGGGTATTATTCCATAGATAACAAAATTTTTCTTAGAGAAGCTCATTGCCCCCAGCAAAACCGGGAGATAGGGAAGTGGTGAAATTGCGGCAAGCGGAACGACAACTTTTCCATATTTATTCGTTAAATAAGTTAATCTTTCTATGGATTTCTCTGAAGTTAAAATATTAACCGCATGGAACATATATTTTTTACCCAAAACAAATCCGATGACCGAACCCAACGTAGAACCAAGAATAGTTGCAAGAACTGCGTAATGGACATTTATACCCGCGATAATTCCAGTGCTTAGCGCGATGATTGGAGAAATTAGTTGAGGAATTAAATCTAATAAAATTGATATTATAAAAAGAGCCAGAGCGCCATAATCATAAATCAAGGACGAGACCTTCTCGTCCAGAAATGACAAATTCATAAGACCATATATTATGAGAACTAACATTAAGAGTGTTACAAATATATTCACCAATTTTATTGATTTTTTCATTTTTCGTCTTTTATTTATTTCCATTAAGTTGAGAATGTGCCTTAATAATATTGAGCTCAAGGTCCTGATTTTTCTTTAGAAATTTTTTAAAGAGGTCTTGGATTTTTTTATCTTGTTTTCTTTTTACGCCTTTAATATTCGAAAGTTTTGCGTAGAGCTCTATTTCTTTATCAGAAACAAAATAAAGCGGTTTGTTGCTTGGCTCCGATTCTATAAACTTTCCTTTAAGAATATTTTTGAAAATATCTTCAGCCACTTGAGATAAGTTATCCGATGAGAGATTAGGAGCCGTTGAAATTTTAACCTGAAACTTTGTCTCCAGAATTTTTTTTAGAAC
>JBDRJI010000032.1:0-5099 GCA_043815105.1 archaeon | reverse complement strand
CGTTATCATAATAAATTCCTTTAATAAAAACTTTTTCTTCTTTATCGTACAGATATTTTATCATAGCCTCTCTTACCTCTTGAGTGGCAATCCGGTATTTCTTAGAATTTGCCTTGTCTCCAAATATTTCTGCAAAGTTTTTAGCCGCCTCAAGTCCTGCACAGACCGTCGAGCATGTAAAGGTATGAACGCCTAATTTTTCTTCCCAAAGATCATAACTTTCTTTTGGGAGTCCTGTTTTTTTATCACGAAAGTTTAGAAGAAAATTTCCGACAGGCAAAATAAAAGATTTATACATATTTTTTATTACTTTTTCATCTTTATGTTGGTGATAGTGTTTCCATAGAGAGTCTAACATTAGCGCGGTTTCATCTTCCTGAATTGGTAACTGCAACTTATCCCCCTTCAACCACGAATGCCACGAACTTCCCAGAGAACCGTCAGGACTATATTTATGAAATAGAAATCCTTCATCACTTATTAACTTAGAACAGAATTTAAAAAATTTACGCGTTATGTCTTCATGACCTACCCTGTCCAATGAACGTGCGACCAGCGCTCCATCTCTCGGCCACATATAACTATAAGTATCTTTCTTAAAATGAAATGTATGAGTATCATTAGCGGCGATAATAGCGCCGTGATTATCTGTTTGTGCTTTCACAATCAATAAAGATCTTATAAAAAGTTCCTTAATTTTTTCGTCTAATTGAAAAAAATCAACCTTTTTCTTGTGCGCCCATTTTTTCCAATACTCAGAAGTTTCTTTAATTAGATTTAACGGTTTTTGTTCAATGATAAATTCTTTTAACGAATTTATTTCAGAATATTTTTTACCGACGGCAATCCAATAATCCACTTCTTTAGTTTCATCCTTCTTTATATCAAGTGTGAATCCTATCGTAGAATCTACAGAACCATGTTCTATAGAATTTTTACTAAGTGTTCCATCTTCGGCATCAACATATGTTCCTATCCGATTACGTGTTTTTCTAACTACTCCAGTTGCATAGTCGTCGAAATCTTTCCCGTTAGACATACCACCAATCAGAAAATATCTTTTCCCTTTATAATTTATAATCGATTTCAAATTCGGGTTGTAATAAACAGTGCCTCCTATGCTCGTTTCCGAAATTTGAAAATGCTGACTAAAAAAAAGTTTCACTTCCCTCTGGCTGTCTCCCTTATTTGTAATGTGCACGTGCCTCAAAAGAATATTTTTTTTATGATGCACTGCTTCGTTTATCACTAATTCAATTTTTAATTTATTGTTGTAGGCAATTACTTCACTTACCAGCGTGTCTTTTTTATAATTCATTGACATGTCCCAATCGTCTTGTGAAACCCAACTAAAATTTTTGTCTACCCAGATACCAATAAGATGACGATTACTTGAAACATGGTTTTCCTGTCCGACGTAGGGATAGTAAAAATCTCTTATTCGGGCGTGCTTGTCTAAACATACTAGCATATTTCCGTTGCCTAATATTATTGGTCTAGTCATAAAGAACCTGTTTCCAAATCAGAAGAATTCGTTAAATTTTTTTTAATATAGCTAATTCGCGTTCGGATTTTTTTTGCCATTGTTTTTTTATCACCAACAGTTCTTAAATTATTTGCAAGTTTTATGTCGCCGATAACGTCATAAATCCAATTTGCAAAATCATTTTTCTCGGAGTTCACATGATAATTAAAAGTTTCATCTGACATAGATATTAGTGCTTTCCGCAGTTCTTCAAGATTATTAAACGTGCTACCGTCGTTACAGAAAAAAACTTTATGACCTGGCACATTTTTTATTAAAATTTCTTTAAACATTTTGGCTCTCCCCATTTTTCCTCCTTATTCCGAAGATCGGTTTTTTATATGATTCTCCGACCAACATGCCGGCCAATTTTTTATATTGATGTGAAACTTCATTTGACGGTGCAAAACTGACAATCGGAATCATTTTCGCCAATGACGCAAGCACCTTTACGTGATCAGTTATTTTCGCCAAGACTTTTATATTCGACGCCTGAAAAACATCCTTTGAACATAATTCAAATTTTTTCCCCCGCACCTTATTTAATATTATTCCCTTTATCGGGGTTCCTTTTTCTTTGGCAATTTTTACTGCGTGCAATGTTGAACTAAGAGTGGGGTAATCTGGAGAACTGACAACTAAAATTTCGTCTGAAGCGGCCATTGTTGCGGCCATTTGTTCATCAAGGGACGGCGACGAATCAATTAAAATTACATCATAAATTTCTCGTAGTGGGTCTATCTTTTCTTTTAGGCGAATATAGTTGACATTATTGGGAGCTAATTTCCCTGGGATAATATGAAATCCAAGGGCGTGTTGATAAATTCCTTCATAGACCGGATATTCATCGTCGATAATCTGATGAAGGGTGTGGTCCGGATTTATTAATCCGACGTGAAGCCCCAAATGTGGCGTTGAAAAGTTTGCATCAATAATCAGAACTTTTTTTTGAAATTCATTTGCCAAGGCAGTTCCCAAATTTGCAACGACGGTTGTCTTACCAACGCCTCCCTTTAGTGCAACCACCCCGAAAACTTTTGAATTAGTCATTTGTCATCGCCTCCACTATTTTGGAAATAATAGTTTTCTTACTTCCTTTCGATTTTGATTTCATTTGCTCTTCAATAGCTGTAATCATCTCGTCTTTATTTTTCGTCTTTTCTAATTTTTTCGCCAATTGCTTTTTCTTCAAAATATCTCTCGTCCAATTTGCAAAATCATTTTTATCACAATTAACATAATTCTCAAAAGTTTGGTTATCAACATTTTTCAGGAAGTCCAACATATCGTTTTGTGTTTTCAATACTATGCCGTCCGACGCGTAAAAATAATTATCTTTGTTAATTGCCATTTATCACCTCTCTGATTTTTATAGTTTGTTTATCTTTATAAATGTTATTTGCTTTGTCGTCTTTAGAAAATTTATCTAGTTGAATTTCGAGATCCTGAACCACATTCATAAAACTAATAAATGCGTCGTATGGGCTGTCGTATGGATTGAAATATTTGTGCACGTCGCCGTCCGCGAACCATTTTGTGCACATGTAATAAAAATGATCAGAGGTCTGAAGTTTTCTCCATTTGTGAATCAGCTCTTTGTTGTTTGTTTTTAGAACTTTATGTCCAATAGAATAAATTTTATTGATTGCAGAATTTTGTATTTCGTTTCCAATCCATGCACTCAAATCTCTTTCTACATCGGCCCACGACATTAAATGCGGAACATCCAGCTCGCCTTTTGGCTCGTATGAATCTATGACTTCCGACGGAGTTTTAAAATCGTTATCAGGATGTTTCAAAATTTCTTTGGGCAAATATCTTAAGAACTCAAAAATTCCTGTGTCTTCCCACTGGTGTTCTCCAAAGGTTTCGTAATCCATAAAAAGATTAATAGTATTTCCATTTCCATTTATTGCATTTACCCATTGCGTATATTTTGTAGAATCCAATGGCCATTCTTTCCATCCCTTATTCGAAAAACGAAACGCGATATCGTCGCTTAGTTTATAGTTTTTAGTCAAGACTGTGAGGTTTTTCGTTCCGGCTGGACGATATGTAAAATTCGGCGACCTCCATCCAAGAACAAAATCGGCACCCTCAGCGAGGATTCCTTTGTATCCTAAAGATTCGATTTCTTGCGCGAGTTCATTATTATAGATTAATTCTGTATTACGAAAAACAGTCGGCGTTTTATTAAAAAGTCGTTGTATCATTTGTGTATGCAATTTTACTTGTTCTCTGAACTCTCCCTTCGAGTAAAGAAATGACAATGAATGATAATAAGTTTCTGCAAGAATTTCGACTCTTCCGGTGGCTACTAATTTTTTAAAAGATTCTAAAACTTCCGGTGCGAATTCTTCAAGTTGTTCCAGTAAAACTCCTGAAAAAGAAAAACTTATTTTGAATTCAGGATGTTTGTTTAGTAATTCCAAAAGCACAGCATTTGTTGGCAGATAACATTTTCTCGCGACCTTTTCTAAAACGTATTGGTTATTAATACTACTTTCTGAATTATCTGAAAAATAGTCGCTGTTTTTTCCGATATCGAATATCGAATATTTTCTGATTCGGTATGGTTGATGCACCTGAAAATAAAAACATATAGAAACCATTAGTTTTTCTCCCTCAGCATTTCATCATAAACATCCACACAACGAGTTGCAGATTTATCCCATGTAATTTTTTCAACTTCTTTTTTACCATTTTTCTTTAGTGTATTGTGCAGTGCTTGATGTTTTAAAACTGAAACTATTTTATTCGCCATTTCATCCGTATCCCAGAAGTCTGTTTTTAGGCAATGGGTTAAAACTTCTGAAGCGCCAGATTGATTAGAAATTAGTGCGGGAGTTCCGAGCATGATGGATTCTAATGGGGTAATTCCAAATGGTTCTGAAACTGAAGGCATAATATAAAGGTCGGCCATTTGGTATACCTGTTTTACTTCTTTGCCATGTATGAATCCTGTAAAAATAAACTTATCAGACATTCCAAGCTCCGCTACCCTTCTTATCGTAGCCCTTTCCATATCTCCAGAGCCAGCGACGACAAAAATCACATCAGGATAATGTTCTAAAACTTTCTTCGCTGTGTAAACAAAATAATCCGGACCTTTTTGCAATGTCAATCGTCCGAGGAAAAGTACGATTTTTTTATTATTTTTCAACTCGTGCATTTCTTCAACAACATAATCTTCAAATTCTACAGCGTTATGGATAACGATTATTTTATCCGCAGGAATTCCATAATGTTTTATAATTTTTTGTTTTGTAAAATTACTTACGGCGATTATTTTATCCGCCTCTTCCATTCCCTTTTTTTCGATGTCATAAACATATTGATTAACTCTATTGCCCCCGCTCCGGTCAAACTCTGTCGCGTGAACATGTATTACTAATTGTTTACCCGAAACTTTTTTGGCGGCGATTCCTGCTTTGTAAGTTAGCCAGTCGTGTGCGTGAATAATATCAAACTCCTCTTTTTCGGCGATTTGTCCGCCAACAATGCCGTAGCGTTCCACCTCCTCATTTAAATTTGAGGCGTAAATTGATGACATCTTCGCTTCAGAAGATAAACA
>JBDRJI010000031.1:0-2133 GCA_043815105.1 archaeon | reverse complement strand
TGTAAGAAGTATTGTCCTGTAGAGAAAAAGGAGGCAGATAGTTGTATTACTATTGGGGGCGCCGTACACGGCATATCCTCTAATGAGGGCACTAGGGTGCCATCTTCATCGGGCAAAGCAAAAATTGATGAGAATACGTGTGTAGGTTGTGCGATTTGTGTGAAGAGATGTCCGCTTGGTGCAATTGACATTATTAATTTGCCGTCGGTGAACGAGAGCGATATGGTGTATCGATATGGCGCGAATGGATTTGCGTTGTATGGTTTGCCGACGCCAAAAGCTGGAAGTGTGCTTGGGTTATTGGGTAGAAATGGAATTGGAAAGTCTACGGCCGTGAAAATTTTAGCTGGAACGGAAAAGATAAATTTGGGCAAAGAATCTGCAAGTGATGAGGATATCAAAGAATTTTTTAAGGGAAATGAAATTTTGAGATATTTTGAAGATTTGGGTAAAAAAAGGGTTTCGTATAAACCGCAGAATTTGTCGCAGTTGGCGGTTGATGTCGGCGTTATGGAATTATTGTTGCAGGTGGCCACACGTGGCATACCCTCTAAGGAAGGCACCAAAGTGCCATTTTCATCGGGCAAGGCTGAGAAAAAAATAAAACAATTAGCCGAAAGACTTGGTATCTCGTATGTTCTGGGGAACAAAATGGATAAACTGTCGGGAGGAGAATTACAGAAAGTTGCAATTTTGGCGGCGAGTTTGGGAGAGGCGAGTATTTATTTTTTTGATGAGCCGTTGGCGTTTTTGGATATTGCAGAGAGATTGCGGGTTAGTGATTTTTTGAAGGAGATTTCTAAGGGTCGGACTCTCATTGTTGTCGAACACGATTTGTTGATTTTAGATTATTTGACAGATTATCTGAATATTTTTTTCGGAGGGCAGGGAGCGTTTGGGACGGTGTCAGGGGTTAAGTCATCGAAGGTTGGGGTTAATGCTTATTTGCACGGATTTTTAAAAGAGGAGAATTTGAGGATTAGAGACAAGGCATTGAGTTTTAATTTTACGAAGAATCCTGTGATGAGCGGGGCAAAAATTGCGGAGTGGCCAGCTTTTGATTTGGAGTTTGCATCTGGTTTTAAATTGAAAGTTAATTCGGGAGAAATTCGGGAGAATCATGTAATTGGGATATTGGGAAAAAATGGAACGGGGAAGAGTTCGTTTGTGCGGGCGTTGGCGGGAGAAATTTCTACTTCATTGGGTAAGTTAGATTTAGACCTGGACATTTCATACAAGCCACAGTATTTATTTAGCGAGGGCGAAGAAATTGTGAGAGAGATTATATTTAAGGAGAAAATTAATAAGAAGATGTCGTCGGTGTTTAATCTTGGGGTTTTGGCTGGAAAGAAATTGAAGGAATTATCGGGTGGCGAGTTGCAGAGGTTTAGTGTTGCGAGATGTTTGGCAAAGAATGCAGACATTTATTTGATTGATGAACCGTCGGCGTATTTGGATGTTGAGGAAAGGATTTCGGTTGCGAAGGCGATTAAGGATATCATGATTGAGAAGGGAAAGACTGCCTTTGTTGTAGATCATGATTTGTTGCTTGTTTCGTATTTGGCGGATTCAATTATTAATTTTTCGGGGGAGAGCGGAGTTCGAGGAGAGGCATCGGAAGTTAGAGGATTTGAGGAGGGTATTTCTGAACTGCTGAAGAGTCTGGATGTTACTTTAAGAAAAGATAAGGAGAGTGGTAGGCCGAGGATTAATAAGAGAGGAAGTGTTCTTGATAGGGATCAGAAAATTAAGGGAAAATGGGCTATATTTTAGGGATAAAATTGCTTCTGGAAAGGTTTAAATAATATTAATATCAAATGGTTTTAGTTAAATTCGGAGGATTTTATTATGGAAGAATGGGATGACGATGAAGACTTTGATGACCAAGAAGAAGACTAATTGGGTTATCTGGGATAATTTTTTTATTTTTATATTGTAATTTTTGGGATTTATCAGGGATGCTTCTGTATTGTTAGAAGACATATTAAAAGTGTTTAGTAAATATCAGATAGTTCATCTAAGTCTATAGTTCCGTCATTATTTTTATCGAGTTTTTCTGCTATTTGTTTTAATTTTGGATTATTTGAGTCAAACGCGATAGAACGTTTAGAATATTTTCTATTTGAAATAATA
>JBDRJI010000030.1:0-31140 GCA_043815105.1 archaeon | reverse complement strand
GTTGTTGGTTTTGATTTGGAGATTGGAGTTGACGAGGCGAGATGTGGTATTTAAGAAATTTTTGAAGGATATCGAGGGAGTTTATTCTGAATTAATTTTTATAATTCCGCCACCTCCTTTATAAGTATCGGAGATACTGTCAATTCAACAAACCTTAAAAACTTAATTACTTATCATATCTTATGGCGAAAAATTTTACGTGGCGAGAAGTTAGCGAGAAGGAAAAAGAAGAAATTAGAAAAGAGTCTAAGAATCTTTTGAATGAGTTTGCGTCTAAACTGGATAAAGTTAAAACTTCAGTATCTGTCGAAGGACAAGGAGAAAATGCATCTGGAACACGGGAAGAAGGTGACGGCTGGAACACCGACCCGGAATTTAGAGATTTAACATTCCTGAATGCACCATTTGTCGAGGACAATTCAATTGTTGCGGAGAAAGGAGCGTGGAAGAAATAAAATGACGCTTAAACATAAACTCAAACAAATCAAGGAAGGCAAGTTAACCGCGGTTAAAAATTTAATGAACTTCTCCAAAAAAATTGCAACTCCAAAAACAAAAGAGCTGAATATTTTTTTATCTTTGAATGAAAACGCAATTGAGCAGGCAAAAGAAATCGATAAGAGAATAAAAAATGGAACAACAGGAAAACTGGCGGGTTTGTGTTTCGCCGTGAAATCAAATATTTCAGTCAGAGAGCTCGAGACAAATTGTGGCTCTAAAGTTTTAGAAGGTTATGTTTCGCCATACAATGCAACAGTTATAAACAAACTTTTAGCCGAAGATGCAATAATTTTAGGAATGGTTAATATGGATGAATTCGCTTGCGGGTCGTCTGGAGAAACTTCTGCATTTGGACCAACAAAAAACCCGAGAAACCCAGAATTAATTACTGGAGGTTCAAGCTCAGGCTCGGCGGCGGTAGTTGCTGCAGAGTTGTGTGACTTTTCTTTAGGCTCAGATACTGGAGGTTCAATTAGAAATCCGGCATCGCATTGCGGAATCGTCGGACTAAAACCAACTTACGGAGCGGTATCACGATACGGGTTAATTGATATGACAATGTCTTTTGATTGCATCGGTCCGCTAACGCAAACTCCCGAGGACGCAAAGTTAATTTTCGATATAATTAAAGGACAGGACAATTTTGACCAGACAAGCAAAGATGTTCCAAAAATTAAATCTTCCAAAAAGGGAGTAATCGGACTAGTAGATGTCCAGGATTTTTGCGACAAAGAAATTGCTGAACTAATTGAAGCTAAAACAAATGAAATTGCAAAACAGAATAATTGGAAAGTTAAAAAAATAAATTTGCCGTTGGATATCGCAATTCAAACTTATTATATAATTGTCTATACAGAATTTTTTTCGGCAACGCGAAAATTTGATGGTCGGAGATTTGGTAAAAAAATCGAGGAAAGTGCGGGCCCGGAAGTTCTCAGAAGGATAATTGGTGGGTCTGAAATAACGAAAGCTGAACACGATGGGAAATATTATAGAGAAGCGCTAAAAGCCAGAAATTTTATTAAGCAGCAATTCGAAAAAATCTTTCGAGAAGTAGACGCGATAATTTTACCAACCTCGCCAAAACTTCCACACAAAATTGGCGAAACAATTTCGGTTAAAGATATGTATGCTTACGATGTTACAACTGTTTTAGCTTCAATTGTAGGGCTTCCCGCAATCTCAATCTCGGCAGGAAAAATCGACGGGAAGGATGTTGGAATTCAAATATTGGCACCCCATTTTCAAGAAGAATTAATTTTTAAGTTGGCAAAAGATTTTGAGTAGGATGTTTATTATAATTATTAAAAATCCAAACAACAACCTTTATCAACCTAAATTCACCTATTCTAAAATGCCAGAAATAACATTTAGTCAAGCAAAAGAGTTTCTAGATAGTATAACCAGCGAAGACAAAGTTGCGATTATTCATCACGATGACGGGGACGGCTTTTGTGCTGGAATTTTGTATTACGATTGGTGCAAAAATAAAGGTGCGATAACCGAAGAATTCACTTATTCAATTAATAAATCAAAACTAAAAAAATTTGACTTAGAAAAATTCAACAAAATAATTATCTGCGATCTTGCACCTGATTTTATGGCAGAAGAACTTGAATTAATAAAAGACAGGCAGGCTTTCTATACGGACCATCACCCGAGAGACACTCCAATTCCAAAAGAAATTTTAGAATTAGTAACAACAGATAAGGGATGTATCCCGTCATCACGAACTGCGGGGGAATTGACGGGGTTAAAACCGTGGTTGGCTCTGATTGGAACGGTTACAGATTCTGGGCAGTTTTATTCTGAAAATCAAAATTTTATATACGAACGCCTAAAAGAACTTAATATGACACTGGAAGAATTCCATCAAAATATAACAAGTGTCTTTACAAATTTTTTGGTATACTTCGACAAGGATTTTAAAAAGGCATTTAAAATTCTGCAACAAATTAATTCGATTGAAGAAATATCTAAGCTGAAAAAATATGCTGAGCCCGTTGAGGAAGAAGTTCAGAAATTTGTCGAGCAATACGAAAATAAAAAAGAAAGATTAGGAGATATAGATTTTTATTATTTTGATCCACATTTTCCCGTGAAAGCTCCGGTCTGCGGAATAATTAGTTATCGGGATAAAAATCAAGTGTATATATTTGCGACTCCAAAAAGTGATGGTAAACATATTAGTTTTTCTGCAAGAAATACCTCTCAAAAAATGGATATGGCGGAACTTCTGCGAGCAGGAGTGGCGGGATTAGAAGATGGCTCTGCCGGCGGACATACTGCATCGGCGGGTGGAATGATTCTTGCAAAAGATATTGAAAAGTTTAAAGAGAATGTTAGAAAATTTGTATCTGGATAATTTTCTAAATAACACTCCTAACCACATATATCTTTTTAAAGAAAAACTCCTCTCTATAATCATACATTTCATTTATTGAAAGAAAGTTTGGAAACTATAATCCAAATTTATATTTAAAAATTTGAAAGGAGGTTTAAAAAAGAGAATATGCCATTAGATTTTGCAAGAGAAGCGATACAAACTGCGGAAGCGAATTCTATTAACTTCGAGGGTTTAAAGGCTGGAAAGGCCAACATTAAAGTTTTTGGATGTGGTGGATGTGGATGTAACATGGCTACCTGGCTTTTCAACAAAGGTATCAGCGGTGCGACAATTTACGGTATCAACACCGACGCACTTCACCTATCTATTACAAAGACCGACGAGAAAATTCTTATAGGTAAAGAATTGACACGAGGTTTAGGATGCGGAGGATACCCGAAGAAAGGAAGAGAAGCGGCTAAGGAATCTCTTACTGACTTGAAAAAAGCTGTTTCGAATTCGGATATGGTTTTTGTTCTGGCTGGTATGGGAGGCGGATCCGGAACTGGGTCCATTCCAGTAGTTGCTCAATTAGCTAAGGAAGCAGGCGCGGTAGTAATCGCGGTAGTTACGATGCCCTTTGAGGCAGAAAAAGCAAGAATCGACAAGGCAGAGTTCGGTCTTCAAGAATTAAGAGAATCCGTCGATACGGTAATTGTATTAGATAATAATCGATTAGTCGATATTGCTGGTCAGTTACCAATGGAACAAGCTTTCGCAGTTGCGAACGAGTTGGTCTCCACGATGATTAAGGGTATTGTAGAAACAATCACTCTTCCATCGCTAATTAATTTAGACTATGCAGACGTATCTTCAATTATGAAGAACGGCGACGTAGCGGTAATTGGTATCGGCGAGGATAACTCGAACGCGCGAGTAGATGCAGCGGTACAGCAGGCCCTGACACATCCATTATTGGATGTAGATTACAGAGGTGCGACTGGCGCACTGATTCACATTACGTGCGGTCCTGATTTGAAACTTGAAGAATTCGATAGTATCGGAAGACTCGTAACCGAGAATTTGTCGCCAGAGGCGCAGGTTATCATCGGAGCAAGGGTCAACAAAGAATTCCAGGGAAGAGTAAGAGTCATTACAATTATGACGGGAGTAAAATCCCCTTACATCCTCGGGAAAAATTCCAGTCGCTTCGATAGTGAAGAAAGACGAATCAGCGTCAACGAACTCGGCTTAGATGATTTAAGTTAAATCAAAAAATATTTTTATTTTTATTTTTATTTCCTCGCCTTCGGGCGGGGATGGATTTTATTACCACAATTTTTATATACTCTGCGGATGTAGATATATTAATGATAGAAGAATTATCCTTAGAAAAAAAGTAGAAACAATTTCTACATATTTACTTCCATCAATACTTTACGAACACGATGATGGCTATATTTTATATGCTATAATGAGTCCCATTGAGTTACCCTTCCGGGCTTGTCAATCTATTAAAAACTTTTATTTTCATTTAAGAAAAATAGAACATCATCATAATTAATTTCTAATCTAATTGTACTAACCAATTTTTATTTTTAGCAGGAAATTTTTAAGTTAGAATCGCCGTCGCGTACGTAAGAAGATTATCACGACAAAATTATCACTAAAAATCAAAATTAAATAGCTTCCTTACTTACTTTAATCATCGGCGCCATTTTGTAATTCTTCCATTTATCAAAATAAAGGATGTGGTCCAAGTTCATTTTTCTTTTCTCTCTTGTTTTAATCTTAGTTTCAATACCAATCGGGAAAAGTGCTTCAATGTGCAAACCTTCAGGAATGCCTAAAGTTCTTCTAACTTGTTCCTCGTAAAAATGCCCGACCCACGTCGTCACCAACTTCTGTTCTACTAAAGCTAATAAAAAATTCTCAATCGCCGCTCCGGCTTGCTGTGAACAATAACGAGTTCCGCGTTTTCCATAATCTCTAATCAAATGCGAATCGTCAGAAACAGCGACGACAATATATTGAGCGGTTCCGACAAAATCCTGCTGAGACGCGGCTGACAATTCTTTTATTTTCTTTTCGTTTGAGACTAAAATAAATCTTGTTACAAATTGATTTCCTGCACACGGAGCAAAACGTGCCACATCAATTGCTCGAATAATCTTCCGCCAATCTGGCTTCTTCAAATCAAATCTTTTTATACTCCGCCTCTGCTTAATTGCATCATCCAACTTCATAGAATAAAATAGAAAAAGAAGTTTATAAATTATTTGGAATCAAACTCACACCGACAATCGTCGGTTCGATGTCTTACTAAGCTACGCTTCGGGGAGGACTCTACTCAGAATTTGCATTTCGCAACAAGATTCAAAATTTAGTGTTGCTCGAAGCGAATCCTTCGCCTCCGACGTCGTCGGTTCGATGTCTTACTAAGCTACGCTTCGGGGAGGACTCGAACCTCCGACATCACGGTTACACCTTACTCCAATCCCTTGGAGAGTCGGACTATACCATTACCATAGTGTCTCCACCTTAGGCAGCAAGTGTCTAGTCTCTGCACCTTCAATCATGAACTTTTCACGAAAGCTTGGCTCAGGATTGCCTGTTCTAGGTTTCCCTGAATTTACTCGCTGTTCATCTCAAAGTTTCCCTTGAGAGCTGCTAACTTATGTTCAACGTGTATTTCCCTATGACAATTTGCACATAGCAAAACACACTTTCCAATTTCCTTCTTGACCCGCTCCCAACTTCTGCAATGTCCCTTTCGAGAAACATTGAATTCTTTGTTCGCAGGGTTCTTGTGATGAAATTCAAGCACTTCCGGATATTTTGAATACCCGCAACGCATACATTTCCCACCGAGGTGTTCTATCGCCAACAAACGAATTTTCCGTCGTCTCTTGGCAACCGCCCTTATGAGATAATCTTTTCTATCCTCATAAGTTCTCTTGTCTTTCATTAAACAATGTCCTACAGCCGTGCGCTCTACCTGCTGAGCTACCGAAGCATAATAAGCTATAAAAAAAATCATTTATAAAACTATTTATTCAACTATACCTTCCAAAATAAATTCCCTACATCTCTTCAATAACTTCCAAAATCTTATCAAAATTAGAAACTATTCTGAATGGCTCTCCCTTCTCAAGCCTCTCTCTTCCATGAAATCCAAAATCTACAGCAATTGATTTCACGCCAACCTTATTACCCTCAAGTATATCTCCTAGGGTATCTGTAACAAAAACACAATCATTCGGACCAAAACCATACTCATTAAACAAAAATTTAAATTTTTCAACCTTTGATTTATGTGCCTCCAAACCAAGGATCTCCTTAAAAATATTAGTAAAATTATTATTTTGAAAATAAATATCAAGAGCCTTCTTTTGATTAGATGAAATAATAAATAATAAATATTTCTCAGCTAACTTTATCAAACTCTCCTTTATCTTTTCTTCAATTTTCAGAAATCTAAATGCCTCATTCTGTAATTCAAAAAACTCTTTAGAGGCATCTTTTGTAATTTCTGCTCTATCATAGATATTCCCATCAAAAAAATCTCGATATTCCTCTCTTGTTAAATGGCTACCTAGAATTTGGACATTTAACTGATATGCTAATTCAAACGTATTATGAATTACTCCATCAAAATCAAAAACAATCACCTTCATTCTTCGACCCCTTTCTTCAAGCCCAAATCATCTTCATCAAATTTTCGTCTCGAGATATTCTGCTTCTCTAAATATGCAAAAACATTCCCGTGTTTTGCTCCCTGAATCAGCGACTCAATTGCTTGCACAACCGCATCCAAATGCTTCGAATCAACAATTACGCCGACGGTGTTTCCGTGAATAACAATTTCTGACCCAGTCAAATTTTCAATCGTCTTTCGCGCTTTTCCACCCGTTCCAATTAATCGCGCCCGGACATCTCTCAAATTCTTTCGCCTTGTGTGCTCTTTAACTTCGATAAATTCCAAAACAAAATCCTCGTTAATCAATAACAGCGCATCATCAACATAAAATCCGAAATCAACGGCTCGGATAACTTGCTCAACTAAATACTCGTTCAGCTCCGTACCTTTGATACTGACGCTTCCTTTTCCAAAACCAATCTTGACCTTAACTTTATTTTCAATTGCAGGCACAGCCTTCTTGACCTTTCTCATATTGGCAACTAGTACATTTTTCATATTATATTGAATAAAATTTAGTTTATAAGATTGTGGGATTATATTTAAAACACAGGACAAATTACAATAATCCTTAAAAACTCTAAATCCATTTACTTATATGGAAGTAAGAATAATCAACTCAGACAAGGAAAAAATAAATCTAACGGTAATCCTTAAAGAAGAATGTGGGCATTATTTTCCTCGTATTACGGACAAAAATGGACGTCCAATTTATGAAAAAGATTTCGAACTACTGGGAACTAAATTTTCCGTAGAAGCAAGAGGAGAACTCACGGGAAGTTTATACACAGAGTATACGTTACCCGAAAAGGCAAAAGCACCTCTAATTGCAAATGCTATAATGATAGATAAATGCGGAAGCCACTCCTTGTATACCCCCGAAGGAAGAACACGTTTTCGAGAAGCTCAATACGTAAACCTAAAAATCTAAAACTCATTTTCATCGGTAGTCAACCTTCCCATCTGCTTAAGTTTCGTAACCTGATTAATTGTGTATTTGAATAGAACATCTCCCTTGTCGTCGTCGAATTCCCACGGCTCAATAATAACCGCGTCTCCCTCTCTTAACCATAATCCCCGCCTCTTTCTTCCCGGCACTCGACAATTTCTTGTTTTACCATCCATGCACGAAACCATCATCCGGCTCGCGCCACATCTCTGCGTAATGATTCCAATAATTTCACGTCCGTACGGAAGCTTTACTCGTACCGGTCCTTCCTGTCCCGGAACAAAAACCTTCTCCTTATTCTTCTTTGACTTGTCTTTAAATTTGCTAAACGCCATTAACAAATAAAAAGAAATCACTTTATAAAACTACCCAGAAAATTATAATAATACTAATGCAAACGGAACTCCGTCAATATTAACAATGCATTCGTCTTTAATAATTCCCAACGCTTTTGCAACTCTAACCGAATTTTCTCCGGCAAAATTAAAAGTCGCGTCTTCGCGGTTACACCTTACGATTTCCGACGCGATTTCCTCATCGCTCATTTCCTCACCGTTAAAAAATTCCCCACTCAAATCTAAGACTCTTTTCCCATCAACGAGTTTTCGCCCGAAAACATCCTTGTCGCAAACAGCGACTACCCATCGATACGACTTATGAATTTTCAATAAAATTTTGCCCATATAAAAATATAATCAGCGACTTTATAAAACAATCGGGATACAGGAGTGTTTAAATACTCAACTGTCTATTGTATATTATTCAACTTCGGTTGAATACTTGTTTGACTTCGGTTAAACATTTAGGTTGGTTAACGGCTTCGGTCGTTTTCCTTCCACTTTTTTTAATTATCTTTAAATTATATTTCTATGTTACGATATTAAAAAAAATTAAAAAAAATTAAATTCCCCGTTCCCTAAGGGGGAATTGTTAAAACAAAAATTAATAGGCTTTTTTAGCTTCACCATCAGATACTGCCTTTTCGGCGTTGTCCTTTGACATAATTCTGCACATACCACATCCGCATACAGAGCACTTCCCTTTAGCCATATAGCCACCACGAGAAGTCATTGTCATCTCGGCGTCTTTCATAGCCTTCTGTTCTTTGCATTTCATACATCTTCCTTCAATTGTCATTTTTACCTCCTATTTTATTTAATTTCTTGAATTAAATTTTTTGAACCTCTCGTTTTTCTCCGCAAGCAAGACATCTCAAAAATACCTTGCCTCCTTCTTCATTTAACTCACTATCTGGTTTCTTACACTTTGGACATAACACAAACCGGTTCACATATCTTTCGATTTTTTCGTTGATATCTTTGCTAGATAATTTTCGTGATAAAATCAACCTATCTCCCTTAATTTCTCCCGAACTTGCCAACTCTTTAGTTAAAAATTTCAACAAATGTTCTGGTGTTCGTCTAACGCACATAGCGACTTGCATAAAATTCGAAATTATGGTCCGTGTTCCCTCGTGATGCCCCTTAACCTTCAAAATCTCAAATCGTCCACACTCAATAGTTGCTTTAACATTCTTGTACGCTTCATCCAACAAGGCTTCGTAATTCATAAATCTCATACAAAAACTTCCTTTATAAAATCTTCCGCAAGAAATTCTATACTAAAAAACCCTTATTTGCCAAAATATATATAATTTCGTCAACCTGTACATTTAAGCTGTCTACCGAAAACCTTATAAATAAAATAAAATAGGAGTTAATATAAATTCTAGAGATTACTCTACAATTCTAAAATGGATACGGATTTGAAAAAAAATATTTTGTCGACAGGTACGAGCCTGGTTGGAATAGTGTGTAAAGACGGTGTAGTTATGGCTTCGGACAGGAAGGTAACAATGGGAGGACAGCTTGTGGCGGATAAGGGATTTCAAAAGACAAATCAAATCAATAATTATTTAATTATGTCTATGGCGGGAACGGTCTCAGATGCACAAGTGAATTTTAAATTAATAGCGGCACAGCTCAAAATTAAAGAGCTTCGGGACAAACAGAGGCCGACGGTAAAAGAATCGGCAAATTTTATAGCAACTATGAAATTTCAAAATATTCGGAGACCAACAATGATTCCTTCAATTGTAGGAAATTTAATTGCGGGATTTGATGAAAACGGAAAAACTACTTTTTATAATGTAACACCCGATGGAGCAATTGCAGAAGTAAAAGAATACGACGCATCTGGAAGTGGAATGCAGTACATTTGGGGGCTTCTAGAAAGACAATACAGAAAAGATATGTCAGTAGAAGAAGGAATTGAATTAGCTATTGAATCTATAAAATCTTCTTCGGAAAGGGATACTGCGTCGGGATGTGGCATAGATGTTTTTACAATTACAAAAGACGGGATAAAACAAGTTTCGAAACAAAAGAGCGAAGCAGTTTACAAAGAGCATAATTAATCTAAAATGGCAGATATTTTAAAAACAATAGAGGATCAACTACCGCGAGGCGTGATTGGTTCGACGATATTTGAAGGAGCTAACATTGTAGTTTATACTACAGACGTGGCGTTTTTCAAAAATGGGGATGCTCAAATCAAGGAAGTTGTAAATGTAATCAAAAAACGAGTTGAACTACGGGCAGATAAGTCGATGCTATTACCGCAAGAAGAGACCGAGAAGAAAATCCGAAACATAATTCCAAAAGAAGCCGAATTAACACAAATAATTTTCGACCCGCAACGAAGCATAGTAATTATTGAGGCAAAAAGACCGGGGCTGGCAATAGGAAAGGGTGGCTCACTTTTACAAGATGTCAAAGCCGAAACTTTGTGGACTCCGCAGGTTCAGCGTTCGGCCGCAATTCAGTCTAAGATTACAGACAAAATACGGGATGTGCTTTATCAGGATAATTCTTATCGGAAAAAATTCTTAAATGGCATCGGTGAAAAAATCTACAAGGGATGGAATCCTGATAAAATAGAAGAATGGATTAGAATCACGGCACTCGGAGGTGGACGACAAGTTGGACGAAGTTGTTTTCTTTTGCAAACTCCGATTTCTAAAGTGTTAATTGATTGTGGCGTGGACGTATCTTCAAATGGCAAAGATAAATATCCATACCTTGAAGCTCCGGAATTAGACTTATCGACACTTGACGCGGTAATTTTGTCGCACGCACATCTTGATCACTCGGGACTGATTCCTTATTTGTATAAAATGGGATATAAGGGTCCAGTTTACATGACAGCTCCGACACGGGATATCTCCGCGTTAATGGCACTTGATTTTATTGGTGTAGCTTACAAGCAGGCAGCGGCGCCTCTGTTTAAATCGTCCGATGTTCGGAATATGGTAAAACATTCAATCACACTGAACTATCAAGAAGTAACCGATATCACGCCCGACATTCGAATCACGCTTTACAATGCTGGTCATACGCTTGGCTCGGCAATGATACATTTTAATATCGGAAATGGACTGCATAATTATGTTTACTCGGGCGATATTAAATTTGGCAGGTCACGTTCGCTGGAATCTGCAACATCCTATTTTCCAAGACTAGAGACTTTGCAACTTGAAGCGACATATGGTGGCAGGGATAATAATTATCCTCCGAGAAAAGAGTCTGAGGAAGAATTGCTTAAGTTTGTAAATGATGTCGTATCAAATGGTGGGAAGGTTTTGCTCCCTGAATTGGGAACCGGTCACGCTCAAGAGAAAATGCTTTTATTAGATGACGCAATGCAAAACGGGAAAATTCCGAAGGTTCCGATTTATATAGACGGAATGATTTGGGACATTAATGCGGTACATACCGCGTATCCTGACTTTTTATCGAACTCGCTTCGGGCGAGTATTTTTGCAGACAAAAATCCGTTTGTGTCAGAAGTATTTAGTCAGGTTGGTTCTCCTCACGAACGAAAGAATGTTATTGAGGGCGGACCGTGTATAATTTTGGCGACATCTGGAATGCTTGTCGGTGGCGCGTCCGTTGAATATTTGAGAGAGTTTGCGGACAGTCCGAATAACGGACTTTGCTTATCCTGTTACCAGCCACCGGGAGGACTTGGTCGACAGCTTAAAGAGGGATTGAAAGAAGTAAAGTTTAATGTAAACGGGAGGGATGAGGTCGTTCCAATCAAATTGAAATTTATAAGTATCGACGGATTTTCGGGACATTCATCCAGAAACGAGTTAATGGCATTCGTGAATAATATAAACCCAAAACCGAAAAAAATTATCATCAATCACGGCGAACAATCCAAATGTTTAGATTTGGCTTCGAGCATTTACAAATCTCAGCGGGTTGAAACTACCGTGCCGAAAAATTTAGAGACGATTAGGTTGAGGTAAGATGATATTAAAAAATATTTATAGTAAATATAACCCAATCCCAACCCTTAAAAACGCCGCTTGCCTGATTAATTGAGAGGTAAAAGTGAAACATAAAATTTCTATAACGCTGATTTTGCTGGGTATGTTTATAGTCGCGCAACTTATCGGAGTTTTTGTTATTAACGCTTATGCTCCGACTTCTCAGACGGTTATAAATCCCGAGACGGGGGAATCCGAAATTGTTTTAACCGAGGGTAGTTTGCCATTCGGACTTCAGGTTCCAGAAGATGAGCCAACCCCGAGTTTCCTTTCAATTGTTTTTGCTTTCGCCCTTGCTTTCGCCCTTATTTTTATTCTAATGAAATACAAATGGAAAATGGTAATTCGACTCTGGTTTTTTTTCGTGATAACACTGTCTCTTGGAATCGCAATTAACGCTTTCTTAAAATATACAACTCTGACGAACATTTCAATTATTGCACTTATAATTGCAGTTCCGCTTTCTTTCTTTAAAATATTCAAACCAAACCCCTACATTCACAATTTAACAGAATTATTTATTTATCCAGGTATCGCGGCAGTATTTGTTCCAATCCTGACCCCGATTTCAATCATCGGACTCTTAATTTTAATATCAATCTATGATATGTGGGCGGTTTGGCAGTCTGGCATTATGCAAAAAATGGCAAAGTTCCAGATGAGTGAATTAAAAATATTCGGTGGTTTTTTAGTCCCATCTATTTCCAAAAAAGTCAAAGGTCAAATTGCCAGAATAAAACAAAAATACAAGAATAAAAAAATGCCGATGAAAATTAAAAATAAAAAGTTCAAAGTTAATCTTGCAATCCTCGGGGGTGGCGACGTCATTTTTCCGATAATCACGGCAGGTGTGTTTATGTGGGCTTATCCGAATCAGATTTTGTTTGGAATAAATGGATTAATCCCTGCACTCTTTATAATCGGTGGAGCGCTGATTGGCCTTACATCAATATTTTTATTTTCCGAAAAGGGGAAGGCTTATCCGGCAATGCCATATATAACAACCGGAATTTTCTTAGGGATGTTGATTTGGAGAATAGTTATGTTCTAGGAGTCTACCAAATTACACCAATCGTAACATATTCAATATCCTCAAATCGAATTTTCCCATCACTCAAAATATTATTATCTCCCTGCATTATAAAATAAACTCCTTCGCCATCAACTCCCTTCTCGATAACACGATGGACAACTAGAATATCTCCGAATCTGTAACTGACAATATCTCCGATGTTTACATCGTCCTCGCCGTCGGGTACAACGCGGATTCCATTTGCCCCTTTATCAAAAACAGGCTTCATGCTTCCTGTGTCTGCATAGTTAGATAGCGTTGTGTTTGAAACTCTCAAGATAATCATATCATCAAAGATAATAATATCTTTTTCAGAAACCCGGTCAAAAGGAGCAATTGCTTCGCTGTTTAAGCTGATTAGTCCTGTTCCAAATGGGACCTCAATATTTGAATAACTAAAGCCATAAAATAAAAATGCACAGCTGAAAAAGCCCAATAAAAATACAAGTATATATTCTGATTTCATAAAGAATATAACAAACCCAACTATTTAAAACTTTCCAATGTAACCCCTAAGAAAAGACAACATACAGAAAGATTTATAAAGGGTAGTTATGATGTAGTAGTAATATGATAGCTAAATCCGAATTAATAAAAAGATTGAAAGGATGTTTCGACCTTAATATTTATGAGACGAAGGTCTGGGTAGCGTTGCTGTCAAAGGGTATTTCTTCGGCTGGCGAGGTCGCGGAACTTTCTGGTGTGCCACGTTCAAGAACTTATGATGTTTTAGAATCTTTGGAAAAGCGAGGATTTGTAATTCAGAAATTGGGTAAGCCGGTAAAATATATCGCGATAAAACCTAAAACTGTTATCGAGAAATTGAAAAATAACACAACGCAATATGCAGAGGAAAAAATTAAGACGCTTTCAAACTTGAAAGACACGGTTGAATACAGAGAGCTTGAACAGCTTCATAAAACAGGAGTTGAACCGATTAAGAATCACGAACTTTCGACATCTATTAAGGGACGAAGTAATCTTTATGTTCAAATGCGGGCGATTATGGAAAGTGCGGAAAAAACGATTCATCTGGCGTCATCTGCATACGAGCTTTCCTCAAAGTTAAAGATATTCAAAGAGACTTTTGATAAATTGCAGAAGAGAAAAGTAGATATTAAAATAATGATTAGTGACGGCGACGAGGAAGCGCAGAAACTTTCTAAAAAACTTGGGGTAGAAGTTAAGTCGAAACCAATCAACGCGCGATTTGTAATCTCGGATAGAAAGGAATTAATTTTTACAATCAAACCCACGAATGTCCACGAAGATTTCGATTACGGTGTTTGGATTAACTCGCCATTTTTTACAAGCTCCTTGGCTTATATGTTCGAGATAGCTTGGATGAACTAGTTACTAATTATACAAAATGAAAAAATATTCATCCTTAATCTACTCGTCAACGGAATTTCTCGTTAAATTATATACGTCAGGCAGGATTCCATTTTATCAGATATTTCTCTTGCTTTTTAAATAAATGAAAAAATTCGAGAAAAGTTTAATTATTGGAGGGTTTGATCCGTTCCACGAAGGACATGAATTTCTCTTAAAAACATCTCGAGATTACTCTGATTCAACCGATGTTTATATTGGAGCCAAAAAAAGAAAAAACAGGCTACCTCGTCACATTAGGGCAAAATCCGTAGAAAGTGTTATCAAATATAATAACTGGGAAAATCAAATTAGGATAATTGGAACGGGAAAATATGTAGATTTAAATCCTGCTAAATATTCTTTGTTTATAGCGGGCTCGGATTTTTTAAATTTTCTTTCGCTAAATATTTCTTCAAGGGGTAAAGAGATAAAAGATTCTTACAAAAATTATTATCTTTCATTTCCAAACATCCTAATTGTAAACAGAAAAGGGATGCCATTAAAACCAGAAGTAAGAAGTAGATTGTCCGAGCACGTAAATATTTTAGATTTACAAGGACATATAGATATTTCGGGAACCCAAATAAGAAAGGCATACAAAGATGGGAAAGATATCAGAAAAATGGTTTCCGGAAATGTGTGGAAAGTCATCGAAGATTATGTTCATGTATTTAATAATTAAAAACAACATTCTCGACTAATTTAAACACCTTGGCAATACCACCCTTTTCCTTGAACTAGTAATAATTTTCAGATACTACAGATGGTGTTTACAGAAATGAGTTGACTTTTTTTAAGAGTTCCTTTGCTTTTTTGTCTGTCCGAAAATGTTCCCTTACCGGCTCAAGAAATTCGTCCATATATTTTGCCGTCGCTAATTTTAAATCCACTGGGTGAATTTCCTTTGCCACAAATGCTTTTTCTAAATCTTTATAATTTTTGAATGAAACATCTCCTCCAAACTTTTCTGGACGTTCTATTTTTAATTCTTTAATCTTTTCAAACAAAATATATTTACAATAATCTAAAACTGGGTTGTCTTCAGCAACACCTTCTGGACAATATGCTTTTTTGAATTTCTGGTTTATCTCCTCGGTTGTGTCTGTCATAAAGATTGCGGAATTAGGATCTGATTTTGACATTTTTTTCGCTATTGCAGCATCGGCACCCGTTAATCCTTCAGCCTTGGGTTTTGTTAAACCCATTAGCATATGATGATGAATTGCTATTGGCTTTTTCTTTCCAATTTTTGGAGCGACTTCTCTCGCAAGAACATTTACTTTTCGCTGATCCATTCCAAGTTGTGCGATGTCAGCATTCAGATAAAAAATATCAGCCGTTTGCATTATCGGATAAAATATCTGAGCAGCAGAAAGTGATGCACTATCGGATCGTCCCATAATTTGTGAACAGCGAGTTACTCTTTTCACCGAATTTAATCTCGCAATTTTTAAAACGCTTAGCCAATAATCTTGATTCATACTCTTTGCCGCCCAAATAAATTCCACATTTTTTAAATCCATTCCGCAAGCCTTCCAGACTTCAATAAAATATTCCCCAACTATCTGAATTTTTTCCAAATCGCCATCAAGCTTATCGTTCATTAATGCGAACCAGTCAGCTACCCAAAATTTAAAATATATTCCCGCCCTGGTTAACTTATTTACATTAATTGTTCTAAGAAGTCCCTGCGCAATATGTATCTTTCCCGACGGTTCAAACCCATCATAAGCTATAATTTTCTTTTTCGTTTTGAGGAGTTCTTTTAATTCATCTTCTCCTAAAATTTCCTCACCTACTTCTTTTATCAACTCAAACCTTTCCTTAACATCCATAGTTAATTCTAAGAAAAGAGTTATTTAAAGTTTGCTAGTTAACAAAGTTTCCGAAGATATAAAAACTCTTTATTCTTTAAATTAATATGGCTAAAGAAATTTATGATTTGATTATCTTGGGAACCGGTCCGGCTGGGATGGCTGCGGCGATTTATGCGGGGCGATACGGAATGAAAACTCTGGTTATTGGAAACGCAATCGGGGGAACGGCGAATCTTGCAGGAGAAGTTGAGAACTATCCTGGGTTTACAGGAACTGGAACCGATTTGATGAAAAAATTTGAAGAGCAGGCAAAATCATTCGGAGCGATATTTGAACTTGGCAACATTGATAAGATTGAAAAAACTGATAATGAATTTCACGTCAGTGTCGGCTCCGCCGTACACGGCATACCCTCTAAAATGGGCACTGGTGTACCGTCTTCATCGGGTAAAGAATTTTTCGGACGTTCGGTTATTAGTGGGCTTGGATCTGAACATCGGAAATTAGAAATTCCTGGGGAGAAGAAATTTTTAGGAAAAGGAGTTTCTTATTGTGCGACTTGTGACGGGAATTTTTTTAGAGGAAAAACTGTTGCGGTGATTGGCGGTTGCGACTCTGCAGCGAAGGCGGCGATTTATCTCTCGGATATTTGCAAGAAAGTTTATATTAGCTACAGAAAAGAAAAAATGAGATGCGACGCTATTAATTTACAGAAAGTTGAGTCCCTAGGTAATATAGAAATTATTTATAACAGTAGGCCCGTTGAAATTATAGGTGATATTAAAGTTAGTGGTTTGAAATTAAAATCTTCAACTGAAGAAAAGATAGGAAAAGATTTGATTGAGGTTGATGGGGTTTTTATCGAGATTGGGGCGACACCGGTTACCGAGATTTTTAATGAGCTTGGAGTTGAATTAGAAAATGGGCATATCAAGGTTGATAGAGAGGGGCGGACTTCGATAGCTGGTTTGTTTGCGGCAGGAGATGTGGTAAATAATCCGTTTAAACAAATAATAACGGCGGCGGGAGACGGATCAGTAGCGGCGAAAACAGCTTATGAATTTTTGATGGGGAAGTTATTCCCAAAAGATTTATAAACTTTAAAGTAATAACAACAATATGGCGAAAATGAAAAATGGAACAATTTGCATGGTTGTTAATAGCTGTATAATTAATGAATTTGGTAATAAGCGCGAAATTAAAGGTCATTTAATATACGGAGATGATACCTTTTGTGGCAGACCCCATATAATGCACCTTGATAGTGAAGGGTTTACTGTCGTTAGATGCAAGTCACAAGATATTGTTTCGATAGATCAGGATGATTTAAACAATAGCCTGTCTTCAGCTTATAGAAAAAGTAGATTTATGGGAAATGTTAATCCTTTCTTGAGGGTGCCACTATCGGACTTGAAGCAAGAATATTCACGATATAAAGCGCATTTTAATGAGTACCTATCTTGAGTTTTCACATCCTTTCCAATCTATTAATCCTTTTGTTCAACGGTGGATGAGTTTGGAACCATTCTTTTTCTTTCGTAGGTTTTGCAAGAAACAAAGGTGCCACCGCCCCCGAAACTTTCATCGGCGTATTGAATTGGATTTTTTTCAGTGCCCCGATTAGTCCGGTGGGGGTTCTCATGAATTTAACGGCGGAAGAGTCGGCGGCGTACTCTCGTTTTCTTGATATCGCGAGTTGAACCAAGGCGACAACTATCGGAGCAAGAATTGCGAGAACGATTCCGATTACCATTAAAATTGCATTGTTATTATTTCTATCACTTCCTCCCCCAGCTATTGCAGACCAAAATAAACTTCGTAAAAATATTTGAGAAATAATTGCAATCATGCCGACGAGAACTGCAGTCAAAGTCATAAAACGAATATCATAATTTGCGACATGTGATAGCTCGTGTGCGAGGACGCCTTCTATTTCTTGCTTTGTCAATTTATCCAGCATTCCAGTTGTTATGCAGATTACGGCGTGTTGTGGATCACGTCCCGAAGCAAAAGCATTGATTTGTTGGTTTTTCATAATGTAGAGTTTTGGTTTTGGCAATCCTGAAGCGAGACATAATCCCTCTACAATATTATGGTATTGTCGATATTCCGTGCCAGTTGCCTTCTTTGCATTTACAGATGCTATCGCGAGGTCAGCCGATTTATAGTAACCACCGACGACGTATACAATTGAGATGATTGTTCCGACGATTAGGATTATGAAAAATAGGTCGCCGCCAACGACGAGTCCGATTGTGTAAACCAGAGCTAGGAGGATTGCGAGAACGATTCCGATTAGGAGGTAGGAGTTTCGTTTATTTTTCCGTATTTCTTCGTGAAATGAAAGTCTTTGCATTTTGATAGGAAGTGATTTGGGTTTTTATATTTAGCGGGGGAGTGTAAGCTAATGATATGAATTTATGGTGTAATTTTATAATGGTAATCATAGAAAGATTTATAAAATTAATTTTATAAATATTTTAATGGAATGGGCTGAACTGTATGGAATAGATGATAATGATAAAGGCGATGGCCTAACTATCTATGACGATGAATTATGGAGAAAAGAACTTTCTATAGGAGTTTATTGCGATAAATGTAAAGAATCTTTTTTAGAAGAAGAGTTAATTGATTCGTATATTGGAGATTTGTGCAAAAAATGTTATTCTACCGTGTCTGTAAGAACTCAGATATTACAGGGTGGAAAAAGGTCATCTTGTCCTGTCTCATCTGAAAAATATATTTTTGCTAAAGGTCGATGTAACATCCCAAATAAATCTTAGAATTCAACCTTCGGAACTACTCTCGTTGCTTCTGGGATTTTTAGATATTCTCTATTTTTAAATCCGTACATTGCTGCGAACCATTTGCCTGGAACTACATTCGTCATAACATTGTAAGACATAATTCCGTCGTTATAATATTGCCTTGCGTATGCTACCTTATCTTCTATCGCGGATAACTCTTGCTGTAATTGTAAAAAATTTGTGTTGGCTTTTAAATCTGGATAGCCTTCTGCGATTGCAAAAATTGATTTAAGCGCTTCTTGCATTTGGTTTCCAGCTTTCATTTTTTTGTCCATTGTTTTTGCCGACAGCAACGCTTTTCTTGCGTTTGTAATTTCTGTTATTATTTTCTTTTCGTGTTTCATATAACCTTTCACCGCAGCTAATAAGTTAGGTATTAAATCTGAACGCTTTCTTAGTTGAACGTCAATTTGCGCAAGAGAATTGTCGATTTGATGTGATAACCGGACAAAACGATTATAGTAAAGAAAGAATACCGCGACGAGAACTACAGCTGCTACAATCATCACCCAAATTTGCGCACTTATCATATTTATTTGAATTTAATTAAGTTTATAAATATTAGCAAACTCTCTTAAGCATGATTAATCGCAATATTGCAATCGGTATTGGCATTTTAGTTGTTGTGCTTCTGGGACTTATGTTTTTTTCAAATATGACAGGAAATGTAATTACGGGTTCGGTGGTCGTCGGCGAACAGGTTGAAAATGAGTATTTCAAGATTAATGATTCTAATGATAAATCGGGGGATGATAATTTAAATGACACACAAAATATCAGTGGACAAAAGTAAGTGTATCGGATGCGGGGCTTGTGCTGCAACATGCCCGAATTCTTTTGACATGAAAGACGGGAAAGCTCACGCTGTTAAAGGCGAGGTAGAAAAGTTGACTTGCGAAAAGGAAGCTGAAGCTGGATGCCCGGTCGATGCGATTAGCGTTAAGTAGGGATTCATTATTTTCCGCAAAATTTATAAACCAATGTTAACTATAGTTAACATGTATTTGCTACCTCAGGAAATCGAAGTTTGGTATATTATCCCGGCAGTTAGAAAAGAATTAGCGAAGCTGTTGACTGGGAAATATGAATTGAGTTATGAGAAGGCGGGAGCGATTTTGGGAATTAGTAAGGCGGCGGTTTCGCAGTATTTATCGAATAAGAGAGCCAATAAAATTAAATTAAATTCAGACACAAAGAAAGAAGTTGCCCAGTCGGCAAAGGTGATTGTAAAGAATCCTAAGTTGGCATTAGGTGAGATTCAGAGAATTTTGAAATTTATGAAAGATAGCAAATGTTCTTGCAATGTTTGTAAGAAATATAACAAGGAGGTTCTCGGTTATTGTAATTGTGAACCGAAGTATTGATGGAAATTTATTTAGATAATGCAGCGACAACGAAAGTTGATTCCGAAGTGGCGAAAAAAGTTCAGGAGTTTTTTGTCGATAAATATGGGAATGCCTCGTCGCAACATTCGCCTGGAAGAGAAGTTAGAAAAGAACTAAATGAAGCTCGTGAGAAAATTGCTAGGTTTGTTGGCGCGGAAGCATCTGAGATAGTATTCACCTCGGGCGGGACAGAGTCTAATAATTTGGCGATAAGAGGTTTAGCTAAGGCGAATCCAGATAGAAAACATATTATTACTTCGGTGATTGAGCATCCGTCAATTTTGGAAACCTGTAAAGATTTGGAAAAATCTGGGTATAAGATTGATTATGTTGGGATTAACTCAGAAGGAATTGTCGACGTCGGAGAAATCGAAAAATTAATTTCTAAAGATACTTTGGTTGTTTCGATAATGCAAGTCAATAATGAAATTGGGACTATTCAACCCGTTGGAGAAATTGGGAAAATTTGTAAAAAGGCAGGAGTTTATTTTCATACCGATGCCGTTCAGGGATTTGCTAAAGTGGATTTAGATTTGGAGAGTATTGATTTGTTTTCTGTCTCGGGGCATAAGATTCATGCGCCGAAGGGAATTGGGTTTTTGTATATTAAAAAAGGAACAAAAATTTCTGCAATTATAACGGGGGGTGGACAGGAAGGTAATCTTCGAAGTGGAACAGAAAATGTTCCTGGAATTATTGGTTTGGCTACGGCTTTGGATGTTGACAATAAAGAAAAAGAGATTAGGGAAAGTCGAGACAAAATTATTGAGGGACTTTTGAAAATTCCGAAAACTCAAATCAACGGGTCGTTGAACAATCGAGTTTATCACAATATTAATGTTTCATTTTATGGAATTGAGGGAGAGAGTTTAATGTTAATGTTAGACAGGGAAGGAATTTATGTTTCCACCGGTTCGGCTTGTGCGTCTACGAAGCTGGCTGAAAGTTATGTTTTAAAGGCGTTGAATATTGACGATTTGTATATACACGGAAGTTTGAGGTTAACGCTGGGTAGCGATGCTATTGGGAATGAAGATTATATTATTGAAAAAATTCGGGGGAGTGTTGAAAAATTGAGAGAGATTAGTCCGTTTAAAATAAATTTAGAGGAGGTAAAAAATAGGAAAAGAAATAACTAAAGATATGACTTTTGCTGAACTGATAAAGACAAATAAGAATGCGGCTGAAAAATTGGCTGACCGAGGTTTGTTTTGTGGATGTTGTCCGATGGCACAGATGGAGACAATTGAGAATGGGGCGAAGGCACATGGTGTTGATGTTGACGAACTTATTAAAGAATTAAATTCTGGAAATAAGAAATAATGGCAGATAATACAAATTACAATAAAACAGTATTAGATCATTTTCGGAATCCGAGAAATATGGGCGAAATGGAAAATCCCGACGCCGAAGCTACAGTTGGAAATCCGAGTTGTGGCGATGTGATGAAAATGATGTTAAAGATTGAGGGGAATAGAATTAAAGATATCAAGAAGGCTCCCTCTTTTAGAAAAAGAGGTTCCCTGGAATCAGAAAACTTAGATAGGCGAAACGTGGGAGTTTCGCAGAAAGAGAATTTTATAATCTCCGATATAAAATTCCAGACGATGGGATGTGCCGCGGCGATTGCTACAAGCTCAATGGCTACGGAGATGGCGAAGGGGAAAACTCTAGATGAGGCGAAGAAGATTACAAATGTCGACGTTGCAAAAGCACTGGGCGAGTTGCCCCCAATAAAAATACACTGTTCTAATTTGGCCGCGGATACTTTAAAGAAAGCGATTGAAAATTGGGAAAATAAGAATTCTGAAAACTTATAAAAAATAATGAATCTCCCAAACTCCCTAATAAGGGAGATCCATTGAATATGATTAAATTAAAAAATAATAACATTAAAAAGGTTTACTTTTTCTTCTTTTTGACGACTTTCTTCTTAGTGACTTTTTTCTTAACTACTTTCTTAGTAACTTTCTTCTTCTTGCCACCTCGTGCCATCTTAGCCTCGCAAACGTTTCCCTTTCCGTCTACATAATATAGAAATCCAGATTTTCGTTCAACAATATTTTTAGCGATAATTTTTCCCATTTTTTTAACCTCCTTTTTACCTCTTTTATAAGTTCTAATTTTTTTAACTCACTTTTCTATTTAAATGTTTCTATTGTCGACAATATCGTTTATCGACGATAATTTGTTATTTTTGAGTGATTCAGGAATCTCTAATAAAAACTTTCCCTTGCCTGAAATGTTTAATTTCCAGTTTTTCACGTCGACGATTTTTGTTGCACACATTTTTTCGTCGAGCCAGATTGCTCTGAATGGCTTGCAAAAGAAGGAATGGATTGGAATATTTTTATTTTTATTAAAGATAAAAAGAAGTGGTGGAGAATTTTTTTTAAATATTAGCCCTGTCGCTTTTTCTAATATTGTGATACAGAGTTTTACTTTGATTCTTTTCTTTTTGCCGTCTATGAGGTAACTTATTGTTTTTAATGCCATTCTATTGTTTCCTTTAGCGGTTTTTTCAATTCACAGTAGCAATCATATACTTTATCTACCGAAGCTGTGTGAACTTTGTTGTGATGAATGAATCCCCCGCCAAATGATTTTGGAATATGCATGAGTTCGTGAATGATGACTTTTAGTTGTTCGTCGTCGGAAAGTCTGTCGAATTTTTCAGAAATAACTTCGACGAGATAAAATCCTTTTTTACGGCCCATTCCGATTTGCATTGCTTTGCCGAGGGCGTGACATCTTGCGATTGTTCGTCGAGCTTTTGATCCAGTGCTTCTAAGAAAGGCAACATGTTCGAGGAGTACGTGATTCCAACTAAGTTTATTTACAACCTCTTCGGCGATTTGCTGAATGTCAGTAGCCTGATAATATTTAATTGCCATCTTTTACCTCTATTAATTTTCTTTTAGATGTAAAACCCTTTATAATCTTTACCTCTTTTTTGAAATGTTTTTTCAGAAACTTGACTAGTTCCTCGTTAGCCTTATTGTCCTTGGGTTGACTTTTCAAAAAAACTTTAGATATGCTACCGTCGATAGATTGCTGTATTTCTTGTCTTCCGGAATTTGGCCGGCACTCAAGAGTGTACCTCCTGCCCAGATGGCATCTGCTAACGCAGACAGGGTCGGCAACCTTTATATTTAATTTCATAAATATAGAAGTCGGTTTGGGATTATAAGTATTTAGTTTGCAAGAAGAAGTTCCTCGAGAAGAGCCATTCTAATGTAAAGACCATTTTCTGCCTGACGGAAATAAGCAACTCGCGAGTCGGTTTGTTCTTTATCAATGGATATATCAATTTCTTCGACGTGGGGAAGTGGATGCATAATTATAGCACCTTCAGAAATAAGTTCCAGATTTGCATCATTTATAACAAATTTACCCTTAGCTTTTTCATAATCTTCTTGACTTATTCTTTCTTTTTGAATTCGGGTCATATACACCACGTCGATAGTTGGCAACACTTTTTCCAAACTATCTTCTTCGGTAAATTCTACATTGTGTTTTTCTAGATAGTCTTTAATTTCTTGATCTATTTTTAGATTAGTAGGAGATACAAATGTTATTTTTACTCCCGAGAATTTTCCGAGGAGATAACACAGGGACCGAACCGTTCTCCCGGAAGCAAGGTCGCCGACCATTGCGATTTTTATATTATCAAGTTTTCCGATTTCTCTGTAAATCGTATATGTATCCAAAAGGGCCTGAGTCGGATGCTGACCTTTACCTTCGCCACCATTTATAATTGGAACGTCGCTTACCTCCGATGCCTTTTCCGCAGAACCTTCTTTGTTGTGTCGCATAACAATAGCGTCGGAATATGCCGCGATAACTCTAATTGTATCCACTAAAGATTCTCCCTTAGAGTCAGATGAGAACTCTCTGGCATTTTCAGTTCCCATAATCTGTCCGCCCATTTTTAACATCGCCGATTCAAAACTCAATCGCGTCCGCGTGCTTGGTTCATAAAATAACGTCGTCAAAACCTTTCCCTTTAAAGAATTACTTGGGGATGTTCGAAGTTCGTCGGCTCTATTAAAAAGATTAAACATACGCTCTTTGGTAAATTGTTGTGATTCAATTAAATGTTTTACCATCACAATATTTGAGAATTATTGGCTTATAAATTATATGGAAAATAATAATGCATATTTTAGGACGATAAAGATATAAAGGCATGATTGGTTGCTATATTATATTTTCATCTAGTCATAATTTCTATCTACTCACACTTCACTCTCGCTCAAGATAGTTTAATATTTATTGGTCGCAAGAGCAAAGACGTTCGCCATCTCGCCTCGATGGAATTATCTTGTCATTATTTCTATTCCATCTCGATGCTTAAGCGGGTGGTTTTTACCGACGGGCTGTTTCGTTCTAACATCAATTGCTTTTACGAATTTATCTCCAATGTCTGTATGAAGCGAGTAGGCAAAATCAAGCGCAGTCGAGCCTCCCGGAAGCAGAAAGCAATCTGGAAGAACATTGCCCTTGCTGTCCGCAAGTTTTGAACCGGCTGGGAAAATGGCAATATAATTTAAAAGTTCAAATACTGCTTTGTCAAGAATATCTTGAACTCCTGTTGAGCCGAATTTATCTAGAACATTTTCCTTGATTGAATTTAATGCCATCTTTTGCTTTTCATTTACCTTATCCTCATTAATTATAAAGGATGAATCGCCCTGTATGTACTCAATCATTCCTGCATTCGCGGCTTGCCTCAGTGATAATTCAGCGTCGGCGGAACACGGAATTATCTCAATGTTCGGAAATTCGAATTTTAATTTTTCAAGATTTTCTTTCGCGCTGGACTTGTCAATTTTATTTGCAGCGATTAGCATTGGTTTTGTTGAATGTCGTAACGTTTTTGTAAAATTTGATAAATCCTGTTCAGACCAAGATGCGGGAGATTCGGGGTTAAGTTTTAATTTTAACAAGACAGATTTCACATCCTCTTCTTTAACTCTCAAGCCCGAGAATTGTTTTGCAACTTCAACAGCAAAATTTTGTTTTGTCATCTGAATCGTTCTGGATAATTTATTCCAGACTCTCTCAAAAATTGCCCCATACCATTTGTCAAGTTCGTTCTCTAACATTTTAATATCTTCAATTGGATTACCTGTGCCCTCTTTGCCCTCGCTGTCGGTTGTTCCAGATACATCAACGACATGGATGAACATATTGGCTTGCCTTAAAGAGTCTAAAAATTGATTACCTAATCCCTTTCCTTCTGAAGCACCCTTTACTAATCCTGCGACATCCATCAGTTCCACTGGGACAAATCGTATCTTGCCTGTACAAAATCCTGTTCGCGGGTTGCATTTTACACCAAGTTCCTTACAAAGAGCATCGACCCGAACATAACCAATTCCGTGATTCGGCTCAATCGTTGCAAAAGGATATGACGCAATAAGAACGTCCGATAGCGTCGCTGCCTTAAAGAACGTTGATTTTCCACATGACGGTTTTCCTACTAATCCTAATAACATTTTATTTAAATTCCAAATGAGCCTGCGGGGATGGGTCTGCCCCTCCCAATTTTAATTTATTATTGGGTAGGGTATTGAACCTGGTTCAAATCCATATGAGCCTGCGGGGATTTGAACCCCGGGCCTCCAGCTTTCTTAGACGAAAGCTAATACAATCCCGAAGGACTGCAGACTTATAAGACTGGCGCTCTAACCAGGCTGAGCTACAGGCTCATACAACTATTGAATAAGTCGGATATAAAAAGATTTCTTTTTCTTGAAATCACATAAATGTAAATTACTTCTTGCAAATAGAAACCGAATAGAAGCCATCCTCTGAAATCTTCATGTTCACATTGTCAAAGTACATATTCAAAATTTCGATAAGATCTTTTTTCTCGTATTTATAAGATAATAAAACCAGGAGTCTATCTCCTTTTTTGAATTCAATTTTTTTTCCGTATAACTCTACTGTCTTATTAATTTTAATATTATAATAAACTTCAATCCTAGATTCTTTAAACCCAATATCCATCTCGAGTTCTTGTTCTTTAAATCCGAGACCCATTGGAATATTTATTAATAATTTCTTTAATGTGGTTGATTTTTTATACAATTCAAGCATTTCTTGAGATTCCTTATTCCAGATGCTATTTCCTAGAATTAATAAATCTCCTTCTCGCATTGATCTACGAATACTGTATAATATTTCATGGATATCTAGATTTTCCATTGTGTTTCCGAGAAGTAAAAATACGTTTTTCTGATATTCCTTATAGCGAATAGACTTCGCAATGTTTTCAATATTGTCAAAGTCAGAGACTATCCATTGCATTTTTATAACCTCTTCCGGATTTTCTTTTCTGACCGTATCTGTAGCCATTCGTACTAAATCGCTATTGATATCAACGGGGCAGTATCTAATTTTAAAATCTTTTAATTTTAGTCTTTGGATAATATCCGCCGCCTTTTTTCCACTTCCGCATCCAAGATCTACAATATTTACAGCTTTATCTTTAATATTATTTTTAATCTCTTTAATATTCTCCTTGATTGTATTAATTTCTTGGAGGTCGATTTTATTTTGATACCGAGAGTTTTTCTCAAAATCAAAAAACGCCTGCCCCTCATCATTTGAACAAAAAATTAATTTTGAATCTGCAAGGTTCCATGTTTTAGAACCATTCTTCTCTGAATATCCGCGCTTAATTAATTCCTTAAAAATCAAATTATTGACTTGCTGATTTTCTTTTTCTGTCATAATAATATTGGTGAATTTCACTTTTTATGTGTTTGTATTGAGCGTTAAATGAAAGAGTAATAACACTGAGGAAAAATAGAGGATGGGAAGATATTGGCAATTCTTATTTCTCGTAAACGCTCCCACCTCGGCTGTGCATGCAATTCTTCGAATTCCAATTTGAACTGTTCAAATCCCAAAAAGGTAATACGCTCCAGCCGGGATTTGAACCCGGGTCGTTGCCGTGAAAGGGCAATATCCTTGGCCACTAGACTACTGGAGCGTATATTTAAACATCGAATTTGATTTTTAAAACTTGCTATTGGATTTGAACCCAGGTCGTTGCCGACTGAAAGGGTGAGCAATTTGCTCCGAGTAAAACAAAAAAAATTAAAATATTTTACGAGGTGCAAATCGTGAATAGGAATCCTTGGCCACTAGACTACCGGAGCGTATATTTAAACATCGGTTATGATTTTTAAAGGTTGTGTTGGAGGGGGCGCTGTCGATTAAAAGAACAGTATCTTTAGACGCCAGACTACAAAATATTTATATAGCTCATCGTCGTCCATTTAAAATGAGAGATGTTGTTTATCGGATTAAATCTTCAGACTTTTCGGTTTGTGAAATTAATGGGAAATCCTGCAAAAAATGTGCGCATAAGTTTCCTGAAGCCGTTGCTGTTGCCGAACTTTTTAAGAAACATAATAATTTGAAGATGATTATTGATGCAAGGAAACCGAAATTTTTAAAAGGTGGATTTTCGCAAGAAAAAATTATTGGCGAGAGAATTGGAATTTTACCCGACGGAAGAAAATTAAATAAGGCATATTCTTTATTTGCACCAGAATTGAATATTCATGACGAAAAGTCAAATTCGCATTGGGATATTATTTTTAAAAATCCGAACGGAGAGTTTGCTTATGTTTATAGTGTTGAAAAAATGAAACTATCAACGGCAGCTAAATACAAAAAAGTTAATGAGTTTTCTAAATGTTTGCCAAGATTGAAAAAAAATTTAATCAAAGCCATTAATGATGATGCTCTAGTCTTGCCGATGTTAATTTTATTAAAGACAAAGATGAGAGTGGGGAATGAAATTTATTATTTGCAAAATCATCATAAAGGATTGACTACGTTAAAGAAAAAAAATATTAAAATTGTTGGAAACAAGATAGCATTTGATTATATTGCTAAAGATGGAGTGCCGCAAAAGACGAGTGAGAATTTTTCCAATGCAGTAATTGAAAAATTGAAAAAAGTTTTAGGACCGAGGAAGATGAACGATTTTGTTTTTATCGATTCAAGGGGGCGTCCGTTAAAAGACACTGCATTTGAACTAGCATTCGAAAAATATTGTGGGAAGAAATTTTATCCGCACATTGTTCGGTCTCATTATGCTACCGATGAAACAGAGAAATTTTTAAGGAAAAAGAAAAAAATCTCAAAAGATGAAGCAGAGAAATTTTATCTGAAGATTGCGGAAAAGTTGGGACATAAGAAATTTTCTAAAAAGTTAGGGTGGGAAAATTCGTATCAAGTGACTCTTCATCATTATGTCTGGCCAGAATTGGTTGAAAAAATTGGGAGACTGATACAATGAAACTTCAGGAATTAGCGAGAGATTTCGTTGCCCTCGGCGGAATCCCATTTGTGAGTCTAGTTGTGGCAAGAATCGCGATATTGCAAGATTGGATTTATCTTTCAAAAATTTCTCTCGCTGTTGCATTGTTTGTATCGATAGCTATTTTCGCAAAATTTAATTTGCATTCTGGACTCGCTATAATTATTTTGATTTTTTTATCAATTCATTATGCCCATCTCCCATTCACTATTTTTGCGTCGCTGATTTATGTTTTGATGTTGGTATCTCTGGTATATTTAGGAGAAAATAGATGGAAAGTTTTTTTGGGAGCTACGCTTGGAGTGGTAGTTTCGTTGGTAAGTTGGATTGTTATCAACCTTTATGTTTAAAGAATTCTATCTGTCGGAATCGCTTCAAGACTTTTTCATAGTTTCCTTTTTCGACCAAAACTTTTGTTTTGTCTTTATTTAAAAGTCTAAAGTCATACTCGTCAGGGTTACCTTCAATTTTATCCTTGCCCGGATAATCTTTCCACCTCGTAGCTGATTTTGCCTTATATTGCAACACCATAGATTTCTTACGATGTCGAACTATAAAAAGTTTTTGAAAATATTTGTGACGTTATTAATTAGTGCACCTATATCTTTATAAAGAATTTTTGATTTTTTTATTAATGGAAGAAGAAACAGTAACCCCTACGGAATCCGTTGAGACTGCCCCTGAGGCTGAATCGACTGAGACTCCAGTGGAAGAAGCTGCTGATATCGCAACTGAAGAAACAGTAGAAGAGGCTGAAGAAGTCGCACCTGCTGAATCTGAGTCTGAGGACGAGTCTGAGAAAGCTGAGACTCCAGCTGAAGAGGATAGCGAAGAAGCAGAAGCTGAATCCGAAGAAGAGACAGAAGAAACTGCTACGGCAGATGAAACTGAAAATTCGGAAGAAACGGCTTAAATATCTTACACAACTTTTTTGTTTTTTTTAAGCCGTCGGGCGAGAAATCGTCGGCGCAATTTTTTATTCTAAGAGTTTGCTTGATAACAAACTTTTTATACCAAATTCTCAATTAAATAACAACCCTACCTGATGTATTTGAAATTGGGCGGGGCATACAATGATGGTTGTAGTTCAATGGCAGAATGTACGGTTGTGGTCCGTGAGACGCGAGTTCGATTCTCGCCTTCCATCTCTTTCTTGGAGGATTTGTCTTCGAGAAATAAAACAAAATGGTGAAAGAAAAAATAAGATTAAGAAAGCTAGGGGCGAGAGATTTATTTTCTTTTATCAAAACTATAAAAAATCCAGAAGTTGGCGATAGGTTGACGTATAATGTTCCCGGATATTTACTGAAGGGGTTAAAAGAAATTTTTCAAAAGAAAAATGCATATAAATTTGCTATTCTTATAAATGATAAATTTGCTGGAGGAATTGTCTTGGAAAATATTGATGACAAAACTATGTCTGCAGAAGTTGGTTTTTATTTAGCAAGAGAATATTGGGGGAAAGGAATTGCAACTATTGCAACTGAAAAAATATTAAAATTTGGATTTGACAATTTAAAACTTAAAATGATTTGGGCAGAACATGACATAAATAATCCTGCTTCTGGGAAAGTTCTTAAGAGAGCTAGATTTAGAAAAATGAAAAGAAAGAAAAATGAAAAGTATATTAGATGGGAGAAAACAAAATGACAAAACTATATTTTATAACTGGGAACAAAAATAAACTTATTGAGGTTAAAAGTATTATTCCCGACGTGGAACAGATTGATTTGGATTTGCCCGAGATACAAGAACTTGATGCGCGGAAAATTATCGAAGAGAAATTAAAAGAAGCCGTTAAAAATAATTCTGGAAAGTTTTTTTGCGAGGACACTTCTTTGTATATTAATAGCTTGAATGGTTTGCCCGGTCCTTTGATAAAGTGGTTTTTGGAGTCCGTGAAGGATCAGGGAATTTTTGATTTGGTTGAGCGGTATGAAAATCGGAGTGCGGTGGCGAAAACTATAATTGGATATACCGACGGTGAGAATATTGCTTTTTTCGAGGGTGAGGTTGAGGGAGACATTGTTTCACCTAGAGGCGATAGGGCGTTTGGTTGGGATAAGTTGTTTCAGCCGAAGGGTTCTGACAAGACTTTTGGGGAGATGACGCTGGAAGAGAAAAATGAATTTAGTATGAGAAAGAAAGCTTTAATTAGATTAAAAAACTATTTAGATGAGGTGAAGAGATGAAAACGCAAACAGTTAAAGGATTTCAGGACGCGACTGGCGAAGATGCTTTGAAGCGAATGAAGGTGAAAAAAATTATTCAGGAGCAGTTTGAACTTTATGGGTTTGAACCGGCTGAAACACCTACGATTGAGTTTGAGGAATTTGTGAAAGGGGATAATATTAATGACGAGGCTGTGCGTGATGTTTTCAAGCTTGAAGATAGGGGGAAGCGAAAGTTGGCGTTGAGATTTGAGTTTACTTTTCAGCTAAAGAGAATTGCTAAAAATCAGAAGTTGCCGTATAAGAGATTTCAGATTGGGACGGTTTTTCGGGACGAGCCGATAAGGAAAGGTCGGATTAG
>JBDRJI010000029.1:0-3005 GCA_043815105.1 archaeon | reverse complement strand
AGTGCCAGAATGCCTTAAAACTTTTGACAAAGTCCCTTGTTGCTCGGTATCTGCCCCCGTCCTGCCGTTTTATGATGCCATTTCGCATATCTACAAAGAATGAACAAATCTGTTCTTCTGTTAATTCGGTTAAATCATCAACTCCGAAAATATCTTTAAATTGTTTAGAGAGGAATATCAGCCTTTGTCTTATGCTATTAAGTCGGATAAAACTTCTTGCTCCCTTGTGGCTTCCTAATGAAATATTAATTCCAAGCTTCATGTCTTGAAGGTATCTCAAAATTATATCCGAGTTCTGTCTCGAGATGTCGGGGATGCCGCCTAGTTTTTGCACCTTGTCCTTCCATCGAATCCATTTCCCTTTGTGATTATAGGGGTCTATTTTCATAGTCTCAGTGTCCACCTGGACGTATTATTTAAGGCTTGTCGAGAAGGAAAGGATATAATGGAGTGGGTATGGTTCCATAAAATTCTGGTTTTTTTCTTCATTTGTTATATATTCTAAAGCAAAAAAGTTGTCCCCTCTATTAGCCAAAAGGGTACTACGCTCCGTCCGGGATTTGAACCCGGGTCACCGCCGTTCTCCAACAAAATCTCGTAAGAGATTGTCGGTAGTTGTTCAAGCGAACATGAAGTTTATTGTCTCATCGACTAAAACTTCCCACCTCTTGAGAGGGCGGAATCCTTGGCCACTAGACTAACGGAGCATATCAGAAAATAGTCAATGTGGCTTTTAAAACTTACGCCGTCGAAATGAGAGGGTGAGCAATTTGCTCCGAGTAAAACAAAAAAAATTAAAATATTTTACGAGGTGCAAATCGTGAATAGGAATCCTTGGCCACTAGACTAACGGAGCATAATAGAAAAGAAACAATACGACTTTTAAAACTTACGCCGTCATCGAAAATGAGGGGGTGACTAAATTTCCCATTTCCCATTTCTCTGCACGACTTTCCCGTCGAGAATTATTTTTGCTTTTCGCATGTCTTTGACAATGTCCCAGTGGATTATAGAGTCGTTTCCGCCGCCGTTATCCTTGTAGGCTGCGCCGAGAGCAAGATGAATTGTTCCGCCTATTTTTTCATCGAACAGAAGATTTTTTGTGAACTTAGTTACTTTTGGGTTTAGTCCAATTCCGAATTCTCCGACATAAGATGCGTTTTCGTCGGTGTTTAACATTTCTTTTAAGAAGTCTTCGTTTTTTGATGCGGTAGATTCAATTACTTTTCCGTCTTTGAATTTTAAAAAAATGTCGGTCACTTCTTTTGCAGATTCTATTGCGGGATAGTCGAATTTTATCCAGCCGTTTAAAGATTCTCTGACGGGTGCCATGAAAACTTCTCCCATTGGAATATTATCACCTTCTAAATCTGATTTTGCCAACTCGCCGTGAATGTCGAATTTTAAATCAACGCTCTCGCCGATTAGATGAACCGATTTGCCTTTTTGAAATTTTTTCAGAACTTTATTTATTTGTTTTCCTATTTTATTCCAGTCTTGCAAGCAGGCGCCATAAACGAAATTTTCGTAGTCGGTTAAACTCATTTCTGCTTCTTGAGCCAGAGCTTGGCACGGGAATGCTACAGAGCTCCGTTGGATATCTGGTCTACCATTGCAAATGTAAGTTGTTATTGGTCTTGTGATTTTTTGTCTTGCTGTGATTTTTTTAGGGTCACAATCTGCGAGCTCTCGTGTGTTTGATGTTGTTTGAATGCCGACGTATTTTTGAGCTTTTTGAGCTTGATAATTAAAAGTGTCTGGGAATTTTTCTATCTGGTGTTTTTTTGCGTGCTTGAAAAAGAAAGCGGAAATTTCTGGAAGTCCAACTCGGAGGTCGGGGTGTGCGCCACGGAGAATGACTTCTTTATAGAGTGCGATTAAAAATTCCTGAGCTTCGGTCCCTCCGGATAAAACTACGTTCTCGTTTGGCTTGACTTTCAGCGCATAGTCTATCACTAACTTTGCCAGCTCTCTTGTTCTAATATCCATCTTAATTTGCCAGAAACAGTCCGGTGGCCGATCACCTTATATCTAATAAAAAATTGAGTTTAAAAATATATGTGATTAAATGGCCTTGCGGTCGCTAGTTATATAAAGGGTTTTTGTATTAATAGATTATGAATAATAATAATATTCCGGTACGTAATTTGATTTCTGGAAAGAGGTCGTTTGGTCAGAAGGCTGCGGATGGCTTGGCAAGATGGGCTGGAAGTTGGATTTTTATTATAGGATTTTTTGTTTTTTTAGGAATTTGGATTGCCGTAAATATTTATGCTTGGGTTAATGTATGGGACCCTTATCCTTTTATTTTGTTAAATTTATGCCTATCGTGTCTGGCGGCGATTCAGGCTCCTGTAATTTTAATGAGCCAGAATAGGCAATCGCAAAAAGATAGAGCAAAAGCAGAATACGATTATAAGGTTAATAGAAAGGCAGAGAGGGGAATTGAAACAATTATAGAAAAATTGAGAAAAATTGAAGAAGAGATTGGGAAGAAATAATTATTCCAGTATCCCCTTAATCCTTCTCACGCCCGCCGAACTTGATTCCTCTTTTTTGATTTTGAAGATTCCGAGTTCGGAAGTATTTTCTACGTGAGGACCTGCGCATATTTCTTTTGAGAAATCGCCAATTGAATAAACTTTTACTTTCTCTCCGTATTTTGAATCAAAGGCTCCTTGTGCTCCTGCTGATTTTGCCTCGTCGGTTGTCATCTCTTGCATCACTACTGGGATGTTCTCCTGAATTTTTTTATTAACCAAATCTTCGACCGCCTGCTTTTCCTCGTTGGTTAATTTCCTATCAAAGTTAAAATCAAATCGCAATCTTTCGGGAGTGATGTTCGAACCTTTTTGAAAAATGTTTTTGTCTTTAAGAATTTCTCTTAATGCTTGATTTAAAAGATGACATGTCGTGTGGAGTTTTTTTGTTTGCTCGGAGTTATCTGCTAGTCCTGATTTAAATTTTCCTGCGGAAGCGGTTCTTGAAAGTTTTTGGTGTTTTTC
>JBDRJI010000028.1:0-4604 GCA_043815105.1 archaeon | reverse complement strand
TACTTATAAGCCCCAATATCACCCGCCTTTCGAATTTTAATTTTACCAATTTTTCCCTTAGTATCTCTATCTATTTCATCTAAAACCTCTTCCCTTGTCCCAAACCCATGATAAAAAATTATAGTTCCTTTTTTAGAAAGTTTGAGTGCCGTTTTTAAAAAAGTATCCTCGAGATTTGGTCGTGGCATAACTATTATATCAAATTTTTCTTTAATTTTTTCCGGCAATTTTTTTGCATCGCCGTCAACTAATGTTATGTAATCTGAAAGTTTATTCATAGAAATATTTTTTTTCGCCGATTCGTTCGCCTTTTTATTAAGTTCGTTTGAAATTATAACTGCATGCTTTTTTGCCTGTTTTAATTTTTTAGCGATGATGATTGGGTAGGGAGCGATTCCGGCAAACATCACCAATACCCTTGTATTTTTTCTCCTACAAAGCTTAACTATCTCGTCGGCAATAACCTTTCTTTCATTTGATAGTCTCGGGGAGAAATAGGCTTCGTCGATATTAAATTTGAACACACACTGATTTTCTTTGTAGGTCGCTTCTTTAGTTTTGATTCCCGCAAGATATTTTGTTTTTAGTGTCCGGAGTTCTCCCGAAAAACCCTCAACTTTCTCGACGACAGTTTTCAGCGTTTTATTTTGCCTTAAAAATTTTCTCGCCTTTAATTTTTTAACTATCCACAATGTCCGTCTAGGAAATTTTAAAATCGCAATATCTCCAACGATGTCCTGAGGTATTTTTTTCATATAATTAGCCGTTCGGAAATTTTATAAAGGTTGTTAGTCTAATTTATTTAAGCAAAATGCTATCCGATATCCCAAAAAATTTAGAGAAGGTTTCTGGTGCTGATTTGGATAAGGAGATTCTTAGAGCAGGAATGATTGCTGAGCTTGACGCTGTTTCTTTATACGAACAATTAGCAGCGATGACAAAAAATGAGGACATAAAAAAAGTTTTATTAGATATTGCAAAAGAAGAAAAAACCCATGTTGGCGAATTCGAAGAATTATTAAAAAGACTCGACAAAGAATATGTCGAAGAAATCGAAGCTGGGAAAAAAGAAATAGAGGAATTAACAGGTGAATAATGGCAAAGAAAAAAATTAAAAAAACAAAAGTTTCCAAAAATCCGTGGTTTAGAAAAAGGGTTGGATATCCGAAGGACACCTGGGGTTTTATTCCAATTAACTGCAAAGGTTGGGTTGCGTTATTATTATTAGTCGGCATAAATGTTTTTTCTGTAAGTTATTTTAATCTAAACGAATTGGTTTTTGACAGCTGGTCCGGATTCCTAGTTGTATTTTTACTCTCACTTCTAGTTTTTATTCTAATTGCAAAAAAGAAGACAAAATAAATTAAAAATAATATTTATGACATATACATTTTTAGAACATATGGCAGATGTAAAGTTTCGAGCTGAAGGTTCGACAATCGAAGAAATGTGCGTTTCATCGGCCGAAGCATTAAATGAAACAATCCGAGGAGATATTAAAATTTTGGAGCAAAAAGAAAAGAGTTTTAAAATTGTGGGCAAAGACAAAGAGAATTTATTGTACAATTTTTTAGAAGAGTTTTTATTTTTATTAGACGCTGAAGATTTTTTAGTTGCAAGAATAAAATCAATTTCAATCGAAGGAAATAATTTGAAATGCGTTGTTGTCGGAGATATAGCAGAGAATTATAAATTTACGAACGATGTGAAGGCAATTACATATAATGATATGTTTGTCCGAGAAGAAGATGGAAAATTTATTTGTCAAGTTGTTTTAGATGTGTAGATTTGGGAACGAAAAATTTAAGGCTTAGATATGAGTGCTGAGAACTCGGAAAGAGAAATTATTTAAACTAAGATGATTAAAATAGAAGATGGTGGAGAAATGAAAGAGGAATTCAAGAAATGGCTAAAACAGGCTAAATTAGATTTGCATAAAGCAGATGTTCTTTTTAAGAGTGGGGATTTTGATGGGGTAGCATTTTATTCTCACCAAACAGCAGAAAAAGCATTGAAAGCAATGTTAATAAAAAAAACAAAGAGTCTCATTAAGATTCACGATTTAATTATTTTGGGAAGGAAGGTTGATCTCCCTAAGGATTTATTGTATAAATGTGAAAAACTTTTAAGAATTGATACAGAATCGAGATATGAGGGGATTGCAGGAACAATGCCTTATGAAAAATTCAATGAAGTCAATTCTTTAGATTATTTTAATATAGCAAGGGAGGTTTTATTATGGGTAGAAAAAAACATTTAAATTTATTAAAAGAATTTAAGAGAAAATTGTCAGAGAAAATTCTAATAAAAAAAATGGTATTATTTGGAAGCAGGGCAGGCGGAAAGCCCCATAGGTGGAGCGATTTCGATTTAATAATTGTAAGTGAAGATTTTAAGGGAGAAGATTCCTTAAATAGAGCAATAGGGTTTTATGATTATTGGGATTTAGATTATCCTGTAGATTTTTTATGTTATACTCCTGAAGAATTTAATAATCTGAAAAAACGAATAACAATTATTAGGGAAGCAGTTAAAGGAGGGATAGTAATATAAAATGGCAAATAAAATTTCTAATAAAATAGTGTTTGTTTCGATTATCTCAGTTTTATTAATTGGAATTGCTATAGCTTATACATCATCAATTCCAAATCCAGGGCACGGAGGAGATATTGTATGGATTTCAGTGGATAGTTTCGAGGGGACTTTGCAAAATGCAATAGATAACGACTTGCTTCGTAATTTGCCCGAATCAAGTTCGCCCTACACTCAATCAAATTTAAACCCGGGTCACTACGCAGATAAAATTTGGGTTTCCGTGGATGGCGACGAAACTACATTACAAAATGCCATATCAACAATTGGTCTTTGCGGACATGGTTCTAATCCTTATTCTGAAAGTATGAATACAGGGCATCTTGCAAGCGAGGTTTTAATTTCAATTGATGGTTCTGAAATGACTTTACAAGATGCTATTGATGGTGGGGAATTTTCCGTTGATGGGGGATGGAGTGCCTGGTCCGCCTGGAGTACTTGTTCTAATTCTTGTGATGGAACTCAAACAAGAACAAGAACATGTACAAATCCTGCACCAGATTGTGGAGGGACTTGTTATGGGGACAGTACTGAGACACAAAGTTGCGGAACATGTTCGGGTGATTGTTATAATAGTATTTGCGGGAAATTTTTCTATAATCCACAATATAGTGGATATCCAATAGACCATTGGGCATGTAAAGATATAGCTGGCGGAGGAGGGAGTGGAAGTTCTTCTCCTATCTGGTGTAAAAGTCAAGGGTATGGTAATGGTATTCAAATATCAATAACTGCTGTTGGTAGGACTCGTTATATTGGGTCTTGTACAGGGTATACTTTTTGTATTGGGACTTGCGGGGCTGTTACAAAGTTATTGTGTTATTAATTAAAAAATTAAACATAGATTTATTAATTTGAAAGTTGTTTTTTAGATATGAAGTTAAAAAAAATTAGCAACGTCGAATGGGAAATTCCCGTCGAAGGAAAAATGAATGTTCCTGGAAGGATTTTTGCCAGCGAAGAAATGATTAAAAATTTCGACGACAAATGTTTGGAGCAGGTAAAAAATGTTGCGAAATTGCCAGGAATTCTTAAGGCTAGTTATGCCATGCCAGATATGCACTTAGGCTACGGTTTCCCCATCGGTGGCGTCGCTGCGTTTGATATTGATAAGGGTGTGATTTCTCCCGGGGGAGTTGGCTATGATATTAATTGCTCTGTGCGTTTATTGAAAACGAATTTGAAAGCAGGGGATTTGAAAGGCAAGGAAAAAGAATTGGCACATTCACTATTTCGAGCGGTGCCGTCGGGAGTTGGCAGAAAAGGTAAAATTTTATTGAATAATAAAGAGTTGGATGAGGTTCTAGTTGGAGGGGCACAGTGGGCTATCAAAAAAGGTTATGGAGAAGAGAAAGATTGGTTACATATCGAAGAAGAAGGAAAAATGGAAGGAGCGAATCCGTCGGCAGTGTCGCAAAGAGCGAAAGGAAGAGGAATGTCGCAGTTGGGTTCTCTCGGTGCCGGAAATCATTTTTTAGACGTATTAGTTGTCGACGAAGTTTTTGACGATAAAATTGCAAAAGTTTTTGGCTTAGAAATTGGACAGGTTGTAATTTTAATTCATTGTGGTTCGCGCGGGCTCGGACATCAAGTAGCGTCGGATTATATTAAACTAATGGAAAATAAATATGGCTATCCAGATTTTGACAGGGAATTAGTAAATGCGCCAATTAAATCTGAGCTTGGGAAAAAATATTTAGGGGCGATGGCATCCGCGGCGAATTTTGCGTTTGCGAATAAACAGATAATTACACACTTTGTTCGCGAGAATATAAAACACTATTTTCCGAATTTTAAAGCAGACGTTGTTTATGATATTTGTCATAACATTGCGAAGTTTGAGAAATTTAAAGATAAACAAGTATTGGTTATGAGAAAAGGGGCAACTAGAAGTTTTGGTCCGGGACGAGAAGAAATTTCTGGGGATTATAGAGAGGTAGGCCAACCAGTCTTGTTACCCGGCTCAATGGGAACTTCAAGTTATGTTTTGTGTGGAACTAAAAAAGCAGAGG
>JBDRJI010000027.1:0-2795 GCA_043815105.1 archaeon | reverse complement strand
TTTGCCAGAAATATCTTCAACGTCCAAAAACTTCTCGCTTAACCTGGGCAAAACACCTCGCTCTATCGGCGACAAAGACTCAATGACCAATTTTTCGTCCATATTAATCAATGAATTGATAGTTTTTAAGTTTTAGTAAAGCAACTTATGAATTCCGTCCAAATGTCTCAAGTGTTTTCTCTTGGCCTTCTTTAAATCAATCTTTTCCCCGTGAATAATATTCGCCAACTCTTGCCCCGCAATAACCTTAGGAGTAATAATATAATCCGCACCCTTCTTGTATAAATTTAACGTCTCACTAATTCTAGAGCCCGTCATAATAATTTTCACGCTATGATTAGCGCTCTTGATCTTCTTCAATAAATGCAAACTATCTTCATAATCAGGAATAGTAGAAATCACCAATTTCAATTTTTTCATATCAATCTTATCCAACAATTCTGGGCTAGTAATATCCCCATAAATACAGGCTATTTTCTTCTCTCTTAGTGCATTGATTATTTCAGGATTATAATCAACAACCAGCAATTTATCCTTCTTCTCTAATAATTCCTTCATAAACGCCCCACCCAAACGATGCAATCCGACTAAAAGAATTTCCCTATCTCCTTTTTTGGTATACTCGAGGCCGTTTCGAACTGGTAAAAATTTTAACATATCTATAGGAGATTTAAAGATTCTGTAAAAACCTTTCTTAAAACTAATAAAATAAGGGGTAATCGACATAGTAATAATCGTAGCAAGAATAATCGTAGACAATAGTCCCATATCTAAAACTCCAAGATTATAGCCAATAAGCCCAATGATTAATGAAAATTCCGAAAGTTGAGCAAGTGAAATCGCAGTCAAAAAACTCGTCCTCGGTTGATACCCGGTAATTCTCAAAAGAATCAAAGTTATAAACGGCTTAATAACAAATGCCCCAACAAGAAGCGCTCCGAGCAAAAATAACCTCTCGCCGATTCCGCCAAAAACAATTTGCATACCAAGGGCAACAAAAAACAAAATAGCAAAGAAATCCCTCAGCGGAGCAATTCTTGACCCCAGCTCCATTTTAAACGGAGAATTAGCTAACGAAACCCCGGCAATAAACGCACCGATAACAATCGACAAATCAAAAATATACGCAAGAATAATAAAAAGAAATAATACCGCCAACGAAGACAAAAGCAAAAGCTCGTTTGATCGCGCAGCAAACTTAAATAATTTATTCAAAATATATTTCTGCAAAACAACCGCTACAACCAAAATCGCCGCTAACTTTGCAAATGCAACCATAATCGGAACAATCGTAAATCCACCCGTCGTAAAAACCACAATCGCAATAATCGCAACCAAATCTTGCAATAATAAAATACCTAAAATCAATCTGCCATGTAGCGTAACCAACTCGTTCCTGTCCGCCAATAATTTAATATCAACCATTGTAGAACCAAACGCCAAAATAATACCCACATAAGCCGCCTGTAAAGAACTCAAGCCTAAAAATCCCGCAAGAGAAAAAGCAATCCCAAAAATTATCCCGACCTGCAACAAACCAATAAGTGCAATCTTCTTCAAATTCGCCTCCTTAATCTTTCTAAACGAAATCTCCAACCCCGCCGTAAACAACAAAAACGCAATACCAATCTCAGAAAATGCATAAATCAAATCTAAATTTTTAATAAACCCGAACACAAGCGGACCAATAATCAGGCCAGTCAAAACATAAGCAGGAATCAGGGGTTGCTTCAATATCTTTGCAATAAACGCAAGCATTGCAGAAATAATCAAAATCACCGCAATATCAAAAATTATAGTTTCGCCCACAGGAAGATTGCCAATATGATTTTCAATTCCATTCATCGCCCCTATAGCAAACCCAGTCACACCATTCATTAAAATTATACATCAACAGCTTTTATAAAATCTCTGTCCGGCCTCAAACCAAAACCTTCTTAACCTAAAATTTCCTCCAACTAATATGGCACTTTACCTAATTGGAACCGGCATGAACAAAAACTCAATCTCAGCCGATGCCCTCAAAATTCTAAAAACCTGCGACAAAATTTACCTAGAAAACTATACCGTAAACTTCCTCTATTCAATTCAAGAATTAGAAAAAACATACAATCTAAAAATTCAAGAACTCGACAGACAAAAAGTCGAAGACGAATCAATTTTAGAAGAAGCAAAAAATTCCAAAATAGCCCTATTGGTTTACGGCGACGCCCTCTCGGCAACAACCCATATCCAACTAATCCTCGAAGCTAAAAAACAAAAAATCCCATACCAAATTTTCCATAACGCATCAATCCTAACAACAATCGCAGAAACCGGACTATCACTTTACAAATTTGGAAAAACCGCCTCTATGCCAAACTGGGCAGAACACACAAACAAGCCAACATCATTCATGAATTACATCAAAGAAAACCAATCCATCAACGCCCACACTTTAATTTTAACTGATATAGGATTGGAAATTTCTCCAGCGATTAAACAGCTTTTGGAATCCGCTAAGGGAATAAAACTTCCAAAAAAAAATAATCGCAATCTCGAACGCCGGAACGCCGAAGCAAAAAATATTTTATGATAGTCCTGAAAATTTAGGAAAGAAAAATGTCTCTATGCCCTTTTGTTTGATTATCCCGACGGAGTTGCATTTTTTAGAAGAGGAAGCGTTGGGGGAATTTGGGGAATAAAAGTATTAAAAAGTTATCTCCCAAAATCTTAAATAACCTCATCCCCACAAATCCCTATGGCAGAAATTAAAGACATTGAAAAAGAAATCCTTCAGTTTTGGAAAAGCAAAA
>JBDRJI010000026.1:0-5013 GCA_043815105.1 archaeon | reverse complement strand
GGAAAATCGTACAAAAAGATTGTTGACGGAGTTTTGCTTGTGAAAGAGATAGATGTCAAAAAAATTCTAAAAATATTTCGTGAGAATGAAATTAGCCCTCGTGTGTTCAAGGTTGCTTAAATGAATTATGCAACACAGCAGTTGTATTAGTTATTTACAAAGCAGACAAAATCAATTTTTTAACATACGCTTATATGCCCTAATGAGATTTTTACCATAATTTCCCCATGTATATTTTTCAACGAATTTCCTCGCGTTTTTACCCATTCTTTTTACCTCTGACGGATTGTCGTAAAAATATGAAATCTTTTTCTTTAAAGATTTTACATCCCTAATAGGAATAATAAATCCATCCTTTTCATCTCGAGCTATACTGCCCGAATTAAATGTAACAATCGATGGGAGTCCCGAAGCCATAGCTTCATAAGTAGCTAATGACGAACCCTCCTCAAGAGATGGAAATACAAAAACATCTGACATCTCATAATAATATTTAAGATTTTTCGTAAACCCGATGAATTTTATTGTCTTATTATTTTTATATCTTTTAACAATCTCGTCAGCATCAGGCCAAACCCTACCCACAATGAGCAATTCGGCATTTTTCAGTTTTAATTCGCCCCACGCCTGCAAAAGATATTGCACACCCTTTCTTAACTGAAGTGAACCAACAAAAACTATCCTGAACTTATTATCTTCCCTATTTTTTATAGTAGAGAATTTTTTTAAATCCACCCCATACGGCATTTTTACCAACTGCTTCTTAGAGAAACCCTGCCCCAAAAACGAATCATAAACAAAATCCGACGGACACATAACATAATCAAATTTATTTATCAAATCAATTTCTTTTTGAATGGTTTTGGGATTTACGATTAAATCTTCTCTATCATATCTTTTAAATTCTTCATTCAATATTTTTAATGTATTTAGAGGATGACTATTCGCCGCTTCCAGCACTAAAATTGCCCCACCCTTTTTCGCTTTCAAAACTGCTTCGGGAGCAAGACCCATCCAACTATGATAAATTTTACAATCGGGTAAATTTTTGAAAATCAATTTCCCAAACAAATTATTTATATGTTTAAAATAATTTATTGTTTCAATTCCCATCTTCTTCTCCAAAAATCTAAAGGGATAAGACAGATATTCCAGGTGTCCATAAGACTTAACGTTTTTAGGATTTAGCCCCAATCGCTTATCATAACCCCTACAAAAAACCTTAAAAGATAATTTTCCGTCGTGGCCAATTCCCTTCACTGCATTATAAGCAGCAGAACCCATTCCAATACTTCCCAGTTTGGACGCAACAACATAGACAACATCAACTTTCTTCTTCATAAATTTTAAATACCCCTCGCATTAATAAACATTATGTCTAAACAAAATATAAAAATCCATCTCCAATATCCTTGGAAATTTCCAGATAGCTCTTACTATAAAAACATACTCGACAATCCACCAAAAAATATAATCTATACAAATTACAAAAAATCATCTCCGAAAAAAATGGAAGTAATCGGCTCATCTAAAACATTCGAACAAATGAGAAAATTCAAAAACCTATTAAGAAGCATCCTAAATATCCTAAGTTTGCCCAACCTAACCTACACATTTAATAAATCTTGCGACATAATTCACTGTGCCCACTGCTTAAGTCTAAATAAAAAGTCGTGGGTTGTCGACACAGAAACATACGACCGCATATCTGCCGGGGGAAGCATTGCTCATTCTAAGTTAGGAAAATGGATAATAAAAAATAGACTTGAAAGTAAATATTGTAAAAAGATAATTTGCTGGTCTGAAGATTGTAAAAAAACTTTTGAAGAGGCATTTCCAAATAATAATAAAATTCTTAATAAAATAGAAATTTTACACTTTGCACTCGAAATCCCAAAATTCAAAAAAATTCCGCACAAAAACCTAAGAATACTTTTTGTCGCGAGGTGGTTCGATGCAAAAGGTGGACGACAAACATTACACGTTTTCAACGAACTATCGAAAAAATATCCAAACATAGAATTTATCTTCATTTGCCCGACGACAAAAGAATTCAAAGAAAAATATTCTAACAATAAGCAAATAAAAATAATGGATTTAATTCCCCAAGAAATTTTATTCAAAGAAATTTACCCATCCGCAGATATTTTTTTCTATCCCGGGTTCGGAGATTCTTATGGATTTGCAATTCCGGAAGCATTAGCCTACGGACTCCCAGTTATAACATCAAATACCTTCGCAAAAAAAGAATTGGTCACCGAAGGAAAAACGGGATTTATCGTAGACATTCCCAAAGATTTTTTTAGTGATTTGTATCCAAATTATATAAATATAGATAAGAAAATGTTAAATCAATTTATAGAAAAGACTTCTATTCTAATTGATAATAAAAAATTAAGAAAGCAAATGAGTATCTCTGCAAAAAATGAAGTTAAGAAAAAATTCTCTATCGAAAAACGAAATAAGAAATTAAGAGAAATCTATGAAAATATAATTTAACAATCCCAAATGATTTTAGATATTTTTATAAACACTCCCCCGTTCAACTTTCAATGAACTCAATCACAAGATATATACTAAAATCAAATTTACCCTTTTACTATGGAGATTTTCATTCATATGATAGATGGAGATTTATAAAAAATACCTTAAGATACGAAGGGCAAAATAAAAAAATTGTTGATTTGGGGTGCGGGAAAGGAACATATGCTATCGAACTTGCCAAGAGCGGGAAGTCGGTCAATGGAATCAATATTTCTGAAGAAGACGTAATCGTAGCAAGAAAAAGGTGCGAAGATTTTATGGTTAATAATTGTTTTTTTGAAGTAGACGACCTAAGGGAATTGGGAAAAAGAAAAGATCTTTTTGGAAAGTTTGATGTCGCGATTTGTTCAGAAGTAATAGAGCACATACTGAACGACAAAAAACTCCTCAAGGACATAAACAAAATTTTAGTAGACGGAGGGGCATTGTTGCTTACTACGCCATTCTATAAAGAAGCACATTTGAATAATAATTTATTAAAAGAAATAGAAGATGGGGGTCATGTAAGAGAAGGATACAATTTACAGACTTTAAAAAAATTATTAAAGGAAAGTGGATTTATTTGTGAAGACATAGGATATTGCACAGGATCTATTAGCATGGCACTTAGCAGATTCATCGGAGAAATTTCCAAGATAAACTATTTTACAAGCAGGGTCATAGCATTGCCATTCAAACTATTCTACTGGATCATCGATATGCCCTTTACAAAAATGATTGGAAAGAATCCATGTTCAATTTGTATTCATGCAAAAAAAATCAAAGCTAATTAAATCTCTAAATTGTAATTTTCTATATTTTTTTGATTACTATTCACCCTTCTTTTTTTAATTGCTAAAACTAACCAACAATGGGGAAGAAAAAATCCCAGCCCCTTAAAGCGCCTTCTCTTTTGAATAATTCGGGATACAAAACCAAGTTTACTCAATTGGTTCCCAATTTCTTTTAATTTCCATCTACATACATGATGATGTTTTGGGCTAATTTCCGTATAAGGAATAGCAATATAACAAACTCCATCGTCATCTAAAATATCATAAACCTGAGATAGAAGATGCAGCGGATTTTTTAAATGCTCCAAAACTTCCATAATAAAAATTGTTTTAAATTTCTGATTCAGCTTTGGTAGTTTTTTTGTAATATCTGCGTGAATATATTTATATTTTCCATATTTATACTTTCCACCCTCTATAATTGTAGCCTGCTCAATTTTCTGTGACTCAAGAAAACTCCCATCTCCTCCGCCAATATCTAAAATAGGATATTTGACTTCAAAGATGTAATTTTCATATCTCTTTCTCAATTCTGCAATGTTGTCTTTTTTTGCTATTTTATTTTATGACCTCTAATTCATACTCAATTTCTGATGCCGGAAGTATCCATGCAAAAAATCTACAATACAGTTCATGATGAAAATTAATAATCGGATTAAAAATAAAATTCAATTTCTTTGCCCTCCCAATACCAAAATTTAATTTAACTTTTTTCACCTCAAACATATCTTCCTTGCATTTAACCTCATGGGAATAAGGTCCTTTCTTAAAATAATCAAATGTAAAAGGGCTAAAAAATCTTACATGAGTAGGATCATTGTATTGTCCCCATGAAGAATAAAATGGAACTTTTATTTTAATTATTGCCCCCTTTTTACAAATCCTATAAATTTCATGCATCAGCGGAACAAAATTATCGATATGCTCTAAGACATGATTCGCAACAATCTCGCCAATAGAATTATCTTTAAATGGCAAGATTCTTTCTAAATTAATCACTCTATCAGGATTTACATCAGAAGAAATATCACAATTAATATACCCTTTTTTGTAATCATTCCCACATCCTAAATGTAATTTCATCATTCAAACACCTCGTCAAACATAGCATACTTTCCATTCAATGGCTCCTTAAATTCCTCATAAGCGATAGTTTCGTCAGGATAATCAACATCCCAAATTTTTATCGGACCCCTAAATCCCTGATAATAAACAAAGTCACCAGTCACTGCACCCTGACCTTTCAAGCTCGCAACAACCGGACTGTCCTCGGTATGTACAAGTTCAAGAGTTTCATATTCGTTAAATACATCATCCAACAAAAACAACCGCGCGAACAAACTTTTAGAAACCTTCTGCGACAAATAAATCGCCGCGCCCATCTGGTTCATCGAACTTCCACTAAAGGCAGGAATAATATCAATAATAACATCCAACCCACTCTTAAAATCAATAACTGTTTTCACCTTGTTTTTAACTAATATATCTCTTATTTTTTTCGGGACCACAGGATTTTCTACCTTCTGAATATATCCATCCGAATATTTCCTATTCTTTTCTAATATATTATCTAAAAAACTACCCTTAACAATTCTCACCCCATCAAAACCACTCATCTAATAAAACTCCTCATCAAGCATAGCATACTTTCCACTCAATGGCTCCTTAAATTCCTCATAAGCGATAGTTTCGTCAG
>JBDRJI010000025.1:0-5681 GCA_043815105.1 archaeon | reverse complement strand
GACAATTATAGCGACGATATCCACTACTGGTGAATTTTCAAAACAAATTGAACAGTCAGATATAGAATTTTATGAAGGTCGGAAACAGATATCATTTGAATCGGATATTATGTTTTATAATGGGGTTCATTATTTATACGTTTATGCAACGAGGCAAGGAGACTTTTCGGTTCAAATCTCCGATGTCCTATATAAGGAAAACGACAGCTTAAAATCAATTACAATAACAAAATTTTTTAACGTCACGGATGAAATAATGCTCGACGAAGAAACGAATGAAACCTCAACCGAAATATTATCAATTAAACCTGGCTTTGTTTTTACAACCGCAACTCCAACGATAAAACTAATAAATAGGGGAAGTGCAACACTAAATTTGACATATGGCGAGAACGAATTATCATTAGAACCATTGGCGACTCAGGAAATCGAATTCACTCCGGAACAAATTTTTTCCTACTTCAATATTTCATCCTACAAGGAATTTTCGATTCCGATAATTTATCCAACTGCAAATGCAACTTTTGAATCACCGTTGGTGAAACCCGATTTAAGACATGATCCAGAATTACTTTTAGCGGAACTTTTCACAAATAATGAAACTCAAGAAACAATTATGCTTTTTAATTTTGGCAACGAAAATATAACTGATATTCAGGCATCCTCCGATATATCATTTATAGAGATTGAGCAACCCGAGAATATGCCAGCACGGGGAATTCAAAATCTGACGCTAATTTTTACTCCAGAAATCTCGGGACACTTTCAGGGATATGTTAATATTAGTTATACGCAAAATGAAACTCAATATAAACTATCAATTCCGTTAAGCTTATTCGTTCTGCCAGAAGGAAGTGTGGTGGAAGATTTTGAAGTGTTGGAGGAAACGTGCGAAGAAATTTCTGGAGCGGTTTGTCAGTCTGAAGAAACCTGCGAGGGGAAATCTACATTTACAAAAAATAGAGAGTATTGTTGTCTCGGAACCTGCCAACCAATCTTGGAAGATGAACCAGGAAATTATGGTTGGATAATTGCGATAATTATTTTCGCGGTTCTTGGAGGAGGAGGATATTATCTTTACAGAAAACAAAAACAGGTAGTACCAAAAAAACCCGGAAACCAAATAAAAGAAGCTTCAGAGAGATTCAACAAACGAATGGCGGGGACTTCGGAGACAAAAAGAATTAGCGGGGCGATGGGGAGAAGTTAGTTACTTTTTATTTTTCTTTGTTTTCTTAACAACCTTCTTTCCACCCTTTTTCAATTCGACAATCTCGGCATCTCTTGCCATTAAAATTTTTTTTGCCATCTGTAACTGTGCTTCCATATGTTTATATTTTTCTCCAAGAATTTTTGCAATTTCATCGTATCGATGCATTCTTCCTGAAATATTATTTAACAAATCTGTTATTTCAGTCATACCCAATGTTATTTTAGACGGCTCGATAACTTCAATAGATGACGGCATAAAGTCAAACATTGTCTCGCTTAATCGTGCAAAACTTTCGCATTCGAAATCGGCTTCGGCAAACGCGGTCCACATCTTCTCATTTGGAGAAATTTTATTTTCCCCTTCTGGAAGTTCAATTTCTCTCGGCTCGCTAACTTTAATGGAATGAACGGTAATGTCTTTTACGTCGTTAAGAATTCCTATGTGTTTCTCTAGGGCTTCCGTCAGATGTTCTGCCGGTCGTCCCGCCATTTCAACAATCATTATTGATCTAACCATTTTCTATTTAATACAAACTCGCTTTAAAACCTTTCCCAAACGAGAACTCCGATAATAAAAATCAAAAATATTGCGAACCCGTAAGCCAGATAATCGACAACTTTTGCATCCTTTGAAATATAAACTAAATTATTTTCTTCGACCACTTTGCTATTTAATGAAATGGTTTCGACTTTTTTATCTAAAACGATTTCGTTGTTTTCATCTGAATCTTCTGTATTATCTATTTGGTAATCGATAATGCTTGGATCTTCTGCAGTTTCTTCTTCTTCGATAATTTCTTCTTCCTCCGCGTCAGATTCCTCACTGGTTTCACCCTCGACGCATGCAAGACCTTGGTCTTTTATTTTTTGTAAAGTTATTTCGCCAATCCCACTTACTTCGATTAAGTCTTCAAGGGATTCGAACGGTCTACCTTCAACGATTCTTCCAGCGTAAACCGGACCAATTCCATCCAATCCATCTAGTTTTTCTAGTGATGCCGAATTGATATCGATTTGATTATCTTCGCAGACCGCACTGATAGTCGGGACAAAGATGATTAGTAATAAGATTAGTATAAAGTTTTTCATCTCATCCTCCCCAGAATTTTCCCAAAATCAACATATTCAACACGAATTTTGTTTTTCTCTTTTATCTTCCCCGCAATTAAAATCTCGCTGAAAATTTTATTATCCAAATACCATTTGCATTTTTCTTTTTCGATTCTACTCAACGTTCCATTCATTTTGACCTCAACTCCAATCACTCTATATAATTCGCCGTTCATTTTTTGAAAACAGACAAAATCTGGAAATCCCGTTCCGATTGTCATCACACCCATATTTGCGTTGAATTTTCTAAATATTCTTTTTGCTGGAATTATTTTGTTTTCTTCGGGGCTTAAATTATTAGACCATTTGTCAACTATCCAACCTTTATCTTCTAAGTCTTTTCTTACTTTTAATTCAAAAGCACCCCCAGAACTCTTACTCATTGAACCACGCTTGATATTAGACTTTTTCTTCTGAATTCCGATTCGCCCCTCATCGTCCCACTCCGTAATATACTCTTCGCTGGACGCCTTTTTAATTTCCTCAAGAAAATCTTTTCTTTTTACTTTTTTTTCTACCTCTTTGCTTCTTAATTCCATATAAAAATAAATGATTGAATGATTATAAAATTATGTGTAATAAAAAACCCTACAAATCTCTCGCATAAATTGTCCGCCGTTGGTTTGCCTTTGCTCGTTCTTCGGCCTTCTTTAAAATTTCCTCAACTTTCATTTCCAACGCTCTCGCAACTTCTTCTCCGACATTCAAATCGACGAACTTCTTGATTTTACTTTTTACTATTAGGGCCATTTTATCTATTTCTCCTTTTCCTTATTAATTTTTTCTGGTTTCATCAAAGGAAAAGCGACGCATTCTCTCATGGGTCTTCCCATCATAAAAGCGAATAATCTCTCACTTACTCCAAACCCACAAGCCGGTGGCATCCCATATTTTAACGCCTCAATAAATTCCTCATCGTGTTCCATTGCCTCATCATCCCCATCCTCTCCAAGCTTTTTCTGTTCCTGAAATCTCTCCTCCTGTTCAATTGGATCATTTAACTCGCTATACCCATTTCCAACCTCGCTCCCCCCTAGAAGAATCTGAAATTGCTCTACTTTCCTTGAATCTGTCCTACTTCGTTTTGCCAACGGCACTAACTCAACAGGTTGTCCAATTAAAAAACCTGGACCAGAAATCTGCCTCCTGCAAAATTTCCAAAGCGAATCTATCAGCCTCCATTTATCAACACCCTCGTCAAAATTAATTTTTAACTTCTTTAGTTTTTTCATAATATCATCCTTATTGGTATCATAGATATCAATTCCCGTTTTCTCCTTAACTAAACTTTCGAAATCGTACCTCTTCCATTTTTTTCCCAAATCAATATTATATCCCTGTGCCTCGAACTTTAATGAACCTAAAGTCGCCATCGCAATTTCCTTGTACATCTCCTCGACCAATTTCATCCCGTCCTCGAAATCCGCATAAGCCCAATAAAATTCCATTTGAGTATAATCCTGTAAATGTTCACTATCCATCCCCTCGTTTCTAAACTGCCGTCCAATCTCAAAAGTTTTTTCATATCCGGCAACTAACAATTTTTTTTGCCAAAGTTCCCCCATCGAAATTCTCAAATAAACGTCGCTGTCTAATGCATTATGATGTGTCGCAAACGGAGTCGCCGCCGCCCCACCAGCCGAATTTTCTAAAACCGGTGTTTCAACTTCTAAGAATCCCCTATCCGCTAAAAAACTCCGAATCGTGTTCCAAAATATCTGCTTTTTAATAAAAATTTCTTTTACGTCTCCATTCATAATAATATCCAAATATCTTTTTCTTAATTTTTCTTCCTCATCCTTCAGTCCTTTATGTTTATCGGGTAACGGCAAAATAGATTTAGTTAAGATAAAAAGTTCTTGTGCCATAATCGAAACTTCGTCCGTTTTTGTTTTTACAACTTCGCCCTTCACTCCAATAATATCGCCGACATCAATTTTCTTAAATGTTTCAACAACTTTCTCGGGCACCTCTCCTTTCTGAATTACAATCTGAATTGACCCACGCAAATCCTGCAAACTAAAAAAAGATAATTTTCCAAAACTTCTTTTCGTCATAATTCGACCGGCAACAACACGCTCTTTTCCCGACTTGCCATCACTTTTTAACTTAGCAAACTCTTCCAAAATACTAACCGAATGTGCCCTTTCATTATTCAAATCAAACCGATACGCATACGGATTAATTCCTTCGATCTTAAGGTTATTTATTTTCTTAATTCTCTCATCGACAATCTGCTTCTCTCTACCGGTTATTTCTGTCATAAAATTATATCGTAATCCAGTTTATAAAACTTTCAAAATCGAAGAATTTTAAATTCCTTAAAATCTCCCGACCACTTTCTTTCCTCAATTTTTACATTTCTAATTTGAGCATGTTCTGGTCCTTTCTTGACAAATTCTGCCAGTCTCTCAATCTGCCCGCTTTCACCTTCGGTAATAATCTCAACGTTGCTATTTTCCAAATTCCGCACAAACCCGACAAGTCCAAGATTATCGGCATGATCCTTTACGAACTGCCTAAAAAAAATTCCCTGCACTGTTCCTTGCACAATTAATCTAGCTGCTTTTTTCATATTAAATAAAATGGAAGTTAGTTTTTATAGATATCTATCCATCTCGTTATGTAAAATAGTTATGACCTGCGACGCAAACAAAACTTTTGGGCTAACCGAAACCTTATCAATTCTTTTCAGAAATTTGGTTTTATCTTTGGGAAATCCTTCGTGGTCTCCGATAATTAAAACAGAGTTATGTAAATCTTTTTTTCGAACATCAACCCCACGACCGCTTAATAATAAAACATCTTTTCCTTCTTTATCTAATTCTTTAATAACCTTCTCAAAACTTTTTTTCTCGATTGATGCTCCTGGAAAAATTTCTAAAAGTCCTTCCTTATCAGGTGATTTGTATAACATCCTCTTAATTAGTCCTGCAATATTTTTTTTGGAAATCGGCATATCGTTATTTGACTCTAGAACTAAATGCCTCGGTGCACTTGGTGGTCCGTCAAAAATCAGATGAAATTTCACGTCCTCTCTCATCGCGTTCGAAATAAAAAACGCCGAAACAATCACGTTGCAAACTATATCCATCCGCCCCGCTTTCTTTAAATCGTCTTTGATTAAATTCCCAGCCGTAACCGCCGATTTTGAATAATAAATAAATTCTCTCATGTTGTTATATGTTTTGGAGCTATTTAAAATTAGGTAAATTAATCGCTAGTTGTAGGATTGGATTTCTTTCCCCTTAAAGAATAGAGGTAGTGTGCATGTTTTCCGAATAAATTAAAAAATTCGTCTTGAATGCTTCTAAATTGGACTTCAAGAGGATAGTTTGGCAATGCCTTATCAACTAGGG
>JBDRJI010000024.1:0-6708 GCA_043815105.1 archaeon | reverse complement strand
CCACCATTCCCTGACGCTCACCACCATACCTTTTGGATACAGCGGCTCAAGGCGGTTTGACACCTGCTCATGCAAGCCGATGCCGAAGAGCCATTTTCTTCATCTCCCGTATAGTTTTACGTGGCACACGGACGGAGTTAGTTTATTAGTTTATAGTTATTTTTCTCGGTATATATTTAGAACAGATAAGGATAAACGTTTCGATTAATAGCTATTTTTCTTTTTTTATTTAAAATACCTAATATTTCATCTGTCAACTCTATTCTAATAATCTAACTCCGTCCCCGTTTCCGACGTCCCCGTTTCCCGAAGGGGACGGTTCTATTTATTCTTAACAACTAAAACTATATCTGATAAATCAGAGACGATGCCGAGGATAGCAAAAGTAATATCAAAAGAATATGAAACGGTCACACGGTTTACTATGGCCAATAATAATTGGATGGGTTACAAATTGGCAAATTTGGGTAAAAAATGCGATAACTTATTGGAAACAAAAGGGAAAGAAATGGTGCCGGGACACAGAATCGAACTGTGGACGCACGGATTTTCAGCCCAAAACCAGGCACTTCTCTTTTCCAAAAAACAAGCTGATTTTATCACTAATTGTTTGCAATATCAACTATTTTCTTAAAATTAGCAAGTTGGATAGAAAAGGCACAAATTGCATGATTTTTGAACCTCGCGGGCACAAAATGGGCACAGTATAGAATATGACAGTCGAGGAAACAGGGAGAAGCAAAAACTTCTCCCTGTTTCTAAACTTTCGGATGTATTACTTCACTATATAATAACTGCCTAAACGACAACCAAGCACACGGCTCATCACTTTTAAAAAAAATAAGGGGGCAAAACTATTGGTGACAATAAATGACTTTCACACCTTTTATTAATCATAAATTATAAAATGTTAAGCAGTGGCATATCTAAGCCAACAAACATAAAAAACTTCCATGTGTTGCCTTCCTGAACTCCCGTAATAGATGGCCCATGGCTAATACCACCTCCCCACAACACAGGGACACCTTTAAACCCGTGTGAGATGTATATAGCGGGATTTATTATGTCTTTTAAAACAGCAGAACCTTTGCTGTTATTGAGAAGCTTATTCACCGGATTTGCAAAATCAAAAGGCGCAAGCATCACACTAAACGCACCGCCATTCTTAAGACCATGACTGTATTCAAAACCAACGGGAACGGTAAGTCCACCTAATCCTTTTACTCGGTCATTCACAGTAGATTCAATACCACTCTGCACACCAAAATATGCGTTAACCATAAATTTATTAGCATCGGGTTCGCGCTTAACATTAAAACTGACTGATGGCATTGTGAGTTGCTTCATCACTGATTTTACCTGACCGGGACTTTGAGCTTCACTAAGTACAGCAAAACTCAGCGCATAATTACTGAAACGATTATATTCCTTCATATCGGAAAATGATACTAAAGGATTTTCGCCGTTTTTGATTGACTCACGGATCAATTGATCTAGTTTGAACATTTGGACAACTAGACTCTTTTCACTACGGATGGTGTCTATCTTGTTTTTGTAGTCTTTAAAACGTTCATTAACAAAACCAATTTGCTCTATGCTTTTGTAAAAGTCCGATCCTAGTAACGCACCTGTTGAATCTCTAGATGCTTTTTTGGTAACATCGGAGTTTCCAAAACGAGCCATCTGTTTTTTGAGATTATCTATAATGCCCTCTAAATTCTGTAATTCAGAATCTACAGAAGTATAATAAGTATCCTTAGATTTTATAATATTATAAATTTTTTCCACTGCCTTATTAATATCATCATAAAAGCTGTTGACGGCACCCTGTAATTCCTTGGGGGTATTTCGAGGAATCGAGGTGACAGGATAATCTTTGCCGTCAACTGTTACTTTGATATCTTGCAGAGTTTCAAGGTACTGATCTCTGGCATTATCAACCCAGTTTTGCAAATTTTCAGGACTAATATTTTTGAAAATAAGCTGAATACCAAAATTCTTTAAATCAGTTTCTACACTTCCTTTCCAAAGTTCGGGGCCAGATTGAAGCAATAACTGCAAATTTCTAGAAGTAGCATATTTGTAAGTTTCCGGCAAATAAGACTTCATCAGCTGATTTGCCTCTATATCTTGTTGGAGAATAAACAAAAAATTGTCATTGGCACGACTCAAAAGAAACTCAGCTACACCATTTATCCGATTTGAAGTAGCGTCTTGTGCCGATACGGAATTACTTACAACAAGAATAATTATTGAGAAAATAAAAAATTGTTTAATTCTGTCCACTTTTTCTCCTTTATAATACTAACCAAAACATTTTTCAGTTTTTGACTATTTTTCCATCATCCCCATTGCTTGAACAATAACCTGACTGATTGCCTCTCTCTTTGTTTTCTTCTCCGGTTTATTTATCGGCTGGTAATTTATCTTTACCTTGTAACCCTTGATTCTTTCCCCTTGTTTTGCTCTTTGTCCGATTCCTGCTCAAGATAATAGAAAAGTTCTTCCGTCTAGAAAAACAAAACTTTTGGGTCTTGTATTTTTTGCATATCTTATCGTCACCTTCTAACGATTTCTATTAGACGCAGTCTATTCCAAAATAGGACTGACTATTTTCAACGCCCGTTAATTATACCCTTTCTCATATATTTAACCAAATGTTTTTAACACAATCCACAATCACGATTTGACTTTCTTCTCCACGAACGGTAATCTGGCCACTGCTGAGTAATCAGCCAAAGTTATCCCCTGAAATTGCCTTAATAAGCAAATTATCCCGCCTTATCCTGCCTATGATAATTCATTAGAGTGAAAGTATTATTAATACTCTACTCTATGATTAACATCGCTGAAACAAAGGAATTATTGGAGGACAAGGAGATTTCAGACGAGGAAGCAAAAGAAATCAGGGATATTTGTTATGCTTTGGCAGAGCTATCTTTAGAAATTTGGCGGGAGGAAATAAATAATAATCAAAAAATAAATGATCGCTAACATACAAAAAGGAATTGTTTACTGCCGGGTAAGCTCACAAGAACAAACAAAAGGCACAAGCCTTGATGGACAAGAAAAGGCTTGTTTAGATTATGCGGAAAACAAAGGAATAAATATCGTGAAAATATTCATTGAAAAAGGAGAATCCGCAACGGCAGCAAACAGAACCGAACTTATAAAGGCGCTGGACTTCTGCAAGACAAACAAAGACATAGCAGCTTTTGTTGTATGGAAAATCGATAGATTTGCGAGGAATACAGTTGACCATTATGGATTAAGGGCGCAACTTATGAAATACGGAACAAGACTTCATTCTGTTACCGAACCTATCAGCGATGATCCCATAGGGAAAATGACTGAGGCAATGTTGGCCGGATACGCTCAGTTTGAAAATGATATAAGAAAACAAAGATGCGAAGGTGGCATGCAGAGAAAATTGGCGGAAGGAATTTGGTGCTGGTTGCCTCCCATCGGTTATATCCACGCAAAAAAAATGACTGACCGCAGAAAAACAAGACCAGATGAACCAGACACGGAACGTTTTTATCTTATTCAAAAAGGATTAAACACTTATGCTACAGGAAACTACAACATCACAAAATTAACGGAATTAACCAACAAATGGGGGCTTAGAACTCGCACCGGCAAACCAATGTTCAAACAATTATGGGAAAATATGTTAAAAAATAAATTCTATGCCGGCATTTTGGTTAATCCATGGACAGGAGAAGAATATCAAGGACAGCATAAGCCGATGATTACTTTAGAAGAATATAATAAAATTCAATTTGTTAAGAAGGGCCTTTCAAACAATGCAACCATTGCTCGCCTGCGGTTACACCCTGATTTTCCACTCCGCAGTTTTATTTCTTGCGCTTGCGGTCAAAAATTGACAGCAAGCTGGAGAAGTGGACGAAGTAAAAAATACCCTTATTACCACTGCAATAACAGAAATTGTCAACATTACACCCACGGCATAAAGAAAAAAGAATTGGAAGATAAATTTATAGATCTTCTCAAAAAAATTACTCCCGGCGAAAAATTTTTAAAACTATTTAATGCCACAGTGGTTGACACTCTCAAAAACCAGCATACGGCTCTCGAACAAGAAAAAAATCACTACGAACAAGAATTAAATCGTTTGGAAAGTAAAAAAACGAAATTAATTCAAATGAGAATAAATGGCGAAATTTCTGAAGAAGAATTTTTAAAATTAAAAGGCAATTTAGATAACCAAACGATTGGAATACAAATTTCCAGAAACGAGTCGAAAATCGATGAGTGCAATGTAGAAACCGCTATCTCTTATACTATACAATTTATCGGCAATCTAGCCAGACAATGGCAAGGTATCAAAGAAGTTAAGCAAAAACAACGGCTTCAGGCCTTGGTGTTTCCAAACGGAGTTACTTATGACAAGATTTCCGACAGGCTTTGGCACCGCAATCTATCGCCTATTTTCAAGCTAAATGAGGATTTTAATGACCAAAAGTCCGACTTTGTTGCAGAAATAAGACACAATCTACACCAAGTTATCCGCGATATTAAACAAATCGCATCTTTAATGCAGGAAATTAATTCAATTAATGTCTCTACAACATCATTGTAGCAAGAGATTTTGTGCAGAACAAGTGGTGTAATTTTGTATAAAAAGTATAATTTTAATTATTCTTTACTTTGGGATATTTTTCAAAATTCAAAATTTCACTTAATGATAATTGGGCATGCTGTCTTTTAATCTTTGTTTTATATTCTTTCATTACATCAAAATGGCAATCCCTTATCTTCTTTCCACTTCTACAATAACAAGGCCAATGCCCCTTTGTTTTCTTCTTAGATAAATATTCAAGAAAATTTTTAATTACATTTGGATTTTTTCTTTTTTCACTTTCATCACATCTTCCTTTCAAAGATGATGAGTATAAAACAGAAATGGGGAATGTTCAAGAGAAATTTTTACAGAATATATAATAATTTATAAAATGAAAACGAAGAGGCTTTGAATACCTCTTCGTTTTCTGCACATCACATTACTGTCTGTTTAAAGCTTGAAATTTTTTTGAATATTCCAAAACTGGTTCAAAAACCTTTTCTACTAAATTAGGATCCAGGCCATTTTCTTCTGCAAATTTTCTCAGGTTATTGAAAATTTCTTTTTCTCGCTTTTCGTCGTAAATTGCCAAATTGTTTTCATACTTATACCGGCCAATTTGTTCAGTCAATTTAGATCTTTTAGCTAAATTCGTTATAATTACTTTATCGGTTTCGTCAATCTCTTTTCTAAAAATTTCAATAGACCCTAAGGGATACCACATCAACGCAAGGTTAAATAACATCAGGTTTTCCATATTTTCTCCTCGTTTTTAGCAAGAAGAAAAAGGAATACTAAGATATTTTACCACATGTCCCCGCATGCAAAATTACTATTGCAATAATAAACTAGAGGCGTATAATAAACTGCAGGGGTAAAGGGTAAGGTCAAAAAGACCAAAAGAAATGTGCGACATTTCCATTTTACTATCTTTTACCCCTATTTTCTTTTGCCCATGTTAATGAAACATTTCAACTCTTTTAGTAACATGAACTTGCCCTCCTTTCCCAAAGAAATTTTTGCATTCCAGTCCTCCTTCCTCATCCCTCAACTATTTCAATAATTTTCTTATCAATATATTTTTGTAAAATATTTATACCATTAATTTCATTCCGTTTCTTTTTCCCAATAATTATTTTTAGTTTTATATTTTCTTTTAACATTTCATCAATACTTCCAATATTGTATCCTATGGGATCTCCGATTTTCGAATCGTCTAATATAATAACAACCGTGTCTCCTTTTTTAAATAGCTCTTTTTTTTGTAATACTTCTATCCGGCTTTTTATATGAAAAGAGCCATCAAAAGCAAGTCGATCAATTCCAATAAAGACATAAGATAATTTTGGCATTTGCTGAATCGCTGTGAATCCATTTTCTCCACAAAACGCCAAGTCTTTTTTATCCATTTGCCCCCCAACCGCAAAAACGTCAAAAGAATTCACTTCGTCCAAAAAAAGATCGGTTAAAGAAATTGGATTATTTGTGTGTATTTGCAAATTTTTAAAATTCTCTTTAATGATTTCTTCGCTCAATACAGCGCACGATGTACCGCAATCAATGAACAAACTTTGTCCATTCATAATGTAATTTTTCACAATATGTTTGGCCACTAACTTTTTTTGATTGGAATTTGTCATGCATCTATCCACATGGTCATTAAAATTTAGAAATTTTCTATTTCCCTGTTTTCTACTTAAAAAACTGGCAATCAATGTAAAATTTCTGTATACAAGAGAAAGTGACTGTCCTAATTCCTTTGAATATTCTGCTACATCAATTTCGTTTCCGTTTTTTTCTATAAGAAGTTTTAAAATCTTGATTTGTGATTCATTTAATTTTTGCATTTTTACTCCTTTCTTGGAAAGAGAATAACATGAGAATTGAACGATGTCAAGATAATATTCTACACATTTTTATATGCTTTCTACATTGATTTTATAACTTTCTACTATAACTATATTAGTATGTAATTTACGATTTTTCTCCCATTTTCGAAATATAAAACTAATCTCTTGGAATTGCCTAAACAATCAATCTTATTTGCTAAGATTATACAAGACTCTACCTCTTACTACAAATTAACCCCTCTTATCCCTCCCTATTGCATAAGCTAAAAATAT
>JBDRJI010000023.1:0-8907 GCA_043815105.1 archaeon | reverse complement strand
GATTCGATTGTTCACGGCTCGGTGATGGAAGCTATTTCTGCGGTTTCGACTTGCGAAAAAGGCAAGCGCGCAACTGCTTCGATTATTTTTGGTTGGCTTTACGACAAAGAAACTGGAGAAAAATACGGCGGCTTAGTCTGCGAATATAATGGTGACAAAACCGTTGAAGACGCTGAGGATGAACTTCGGTTAAGTTTGAATGAACTTTACATAAATGGGTTTGATGATAAATTTGATTTGAGGGATATAACTATTAATTCCAAGTCGATTATTCCCGATAAAAAATTTGGCACGGCCTTGGTCGCTCTTTGTTTTGTTAATTATGAAGTGCCCATTTTAAGGAAGAAAGTTTAAAAAGAAATGAGACTTATGAATAACATGGGCAAAAAGAAAACGACTTTCAATATTTCAAAAACAGAGAATTTTAGTGAGTGGTATAGCGAGATTTTGAATAAAGCGGAAATTACAGATTTAAGATATGGGGTGAAGGGGTTTGTTGTAATTCGGCCATGGGGCGCAAGAATTATTGATAAGATGTATCGTATTTATGAGTCGGCTCTTCGGTGTACCGGACATGAAGTCGCAGTTTTCCCTGCGGTAATTCCCGAAAAAAATTTCAAGAAAGAGTCAAGTCACATCGAAGGATTTGCACCCGAAGTTTTCTGGCTTGATAAAAAGCAAGGTGAAGATAAATTAGCATTGAGACCGACGAGCGAAACGGCATTTTATGAAATGTATAATTTGTGGATTAGAAGTTACAGGGATTTGCCTATGAAAATTTATCAAAGGGTTAACGTATTCCGAAATGAAACGAAAGCCACGAGGCCACTGATTCGTTCACGAGAATTTTATTGGATTGAATCACACGATGCATTCGCTACGAAGAAGGATGCGGAAGCACAAGTTCAGGATGATATTGCTATGACCGAAGAAGTTATGCACAAGATTTTTGGTGTCCCATTTTTGCCGATGAAAAGACCACAGTGGGACAAATTCCCCGGAGCGGAATACACAATTGGTAGCGATTCAATTATGCCAGATGGAAAAATTATTCAACAACCATCTACGCATTTAATTGGTCAACATTTTATTAAAGCGTTTGATATAAAATTTATTGATGAAGAAGAAAAAGAAAAAACGCCATGGCTAACCTGTTACGGTCCGTGTATGTCCAGAATTTTAGCGTCGGTACTTTCGATACATGGCGACGATAATGGCTTAATTTTACCCTATACACTAGCACCCGCCCAAGTGGTCGTAGTTCCGTTTTACAACAAAAAACCCGAGAAAATTAAACAAGCAGTTAAAAAAATTAAAGCAGATTTATTGAACGAGTATATCGATGTCAAAATTGATGATTCGGATAAAAGACCGGGCGAGAAATTTTTCTATTGGGAAATGAAAGGCGTTCCATTTAGAATTGAAGTTGGCGAGAAAGAATTGGAGAGTGGAAAGGTTAGTGTTTTTATTAGAGATATTAGGGAAAAGATTTCCGTGAAAATTGAAGATTTGGCAGAATCAATTAAAAATCTTGGAGCGGAATATGATGTGAGATTACTGGCACGAGCTGATGAATTTTTTAGTGATAAGATTATAGATTGTAAGGATAAAACTGGGATTAAAAAAGTTTTGGATTCTGGGAAAATAGCAAGATTTAATTTTTGTTCATCGGAGAAAGATGGTGCCGAATGTGCCGAGTTTGTAGAAAAAGAATTACAGGCTCGAGTAATGGGAACTCGGGCGGATATCGACGAAAAAGCTGTAGGCAAGTGTCCTATCTGCGAGAAAAAAGCAAGTGCCGTTGTTTACGCGGGGAAATCATACTAAATCTTTATAAATTGTGAAAGTTTTTATCATATATGGAAATTTTAAAAAAATCAAAGTCGATTGGAAGCCTAGAGAAAGGAGATAGTTTTTTTGTTAACGGGAAAGAAATGAAGGTAGATAAACAGTTTTTGTTTCAGGATCACGGGAACACTAAGGAAATGGTGATTGAAATTTTTAATCCCGAAAATGAAAGAGAGTATCAGGTTCGGTATTTTGACGACCAGGTTGAATCGTCGATTGAGATTTATGAGTTGTTGGAAGATTTTCAATATACGAGACGTGAGCCGAAAAGTGTTGCTTGGTAAATATAAATATTTAGCAGTCGAAATGTTTATATACTCTTGGTTACCATAAATATACTAATGGTAACCTTATCCACTAAAAGAAATGATACTGCGATTAGAGTTAGTCGATGGCTAGATGAAGAAATTGAAAATTATATTTCTGATAGGAAAATTAAAATAGAATTTCCATCAAAAAGAAATTTTGTCGATAAAGCCGTAATGGCTTTCCTGGAGAAAAAAGGTGCGAAATTAAATAGCGGGAGGTTATAATGGATAAAATAGAAAAGGCCGTAGAAATATTTAGAAAACTTGAAAAACGTGATAATGGTAATGCAGCGGATATTGCAAAACGTATGTTTTTTATTCAAGACCGATTATCATCTATAAGAAACTAATCGACAATCTCAGTTGCCAACTTTTTATAACCAAAAAAATCGGTTGTATAATTGTAAGCGCCAGCATTAAGAAATGTAATTGTGTCTCCGACTTTAGGATTTTGCAATTTAACTTTGTATCTAAAAATATCATCTCTCGTCGGAGAATTTCCCTTAATTAAATAAAGCTTTCCGTCTTCCGAATCTCCCAATTCATTTTCAACCAACATTTTTGTTCCAGTTAATATATTGTCTAACGCGCAGTTGTAGATTGTCGTATTTATAATCAGGTTTTCCCCCTGAATCTGAATAATTTCAGTTTGAAGTTTTATGCAAGGTGCGGCAAGAAAACGTCCAGGTTCTATCATTGTTTGTATATTATACTTATCAAGAAACTTTTTGGCATTAGTTAATTTCTCAAAAATATAAGGCAAAACTTTTGATGTGCAACTTCGATATTCTGCTGGCAAACCTCCTCCGATATTTAGAGTATTAATATTTTCCAAACTCTCTTTCGTTAAAGAATCTTCAAGCTCTTCTTCAATTTCCCACTCAGACGTGTTCTGAGATTTTCTGTGAATATGAATTCCTAATTTTTCTATAAGCGGATTACTTTTAATTTCAGAAATTATTTCATTAACTTTTTTTGAAGGCATCCCATAGACAAAATATTTCCCAGTTCCAATTCGGTGTTCTTGAAATTTCATTCGCAAAGATAGATTTATCCTTTTTCCAGATTCCTTCGACGCCTGAAGAATTTGCCTCAAATCTATTTCATTATCGACAACGAAAGTTTTTATTCCCGATTCAAGAATCTCTTTCAACTCTTCAACCGACTCTGCCTGAGTAAAAAAAGAAATTTTTGACTTGTCTTTTATCATTTCTATTTCTTCTCTCGCATGAATAGAAAAATCAACCGACGGCGATAACTCCTGTAATAAATCTCCAACCTCGCGATTTGTCTTGTAAGAGTAAGATATTTTTAGTCCTAAATTTTCTAAAAGTTTAACTTGGTTTAGAAGCGCGGATTTCGAGAGGATAAATTTAGCTTCCATTTTCCAACAACCCCTCCCTCTTCATTTTATCTAAAGCAGAAGTCATCATCAGCGGGAAAGTAATACAAACGTCTCCATTTACCGTCGAGGCTTCTGCGTCGTCTTTCAATTTCCCCCAAGATTTTGCTTCCTGCGTTGTTGCTCCAGACATACTCCCCGAACTTGCGTGAGAGGTTGTCATATAAACTGCGTAATCGAAACCGCCCGAAAGTAACGCCGCGAAAACCGCATAATGTTTTGATATCGAACCACCCAGCGAGATCAATCCCTTTTTATCGTCGAAGGATAAGTCTGTTACAATTCGTTCCATATCTTTAATCGTATCCACTATAAAATCTTCGTGCTTTTGTTGAAACATAAAAAGCTGAAAACCAAAAGACGAATCCGCAATTCCAGGACAATAAATTGGAATATCATTTTTTGTCGCCTGATACAAAATTGAATTTTCGTCCTCGATTAACAAACCAATTTCTTTTAATAATTCAGATGTAGAAATTCTTTTATGCTTTTCATATATCTTCGTAAGATATCCATTCATCTTATCTTCAAATTTCATGTAAGACTCGCTTCGTATCACCAAATTGCCGACTCGATTTTCGCCCCGTTCGTGAAGCGCGATATCGTCTGCATGAAAATTCGAGATTTCAAAATCCTCTCCAAAAGATTTCATAATATCTTCCTCGATTGCTCCCGACGTTGTCACAAGAATATTCGGAATTTTTAATTTACATAACTGCGCGAAGAAACCCCGAAGTCCCGACGTCACCATATTAGAAGTGAAAGTCAAAAAAATTTTCGCACCCGAACGCCTCATTTTCAAAACAACCTTTGTCGCCTCATTAAGCTCTATCGCCTGATAACCCAGATTTCCAAATGAGTCGACCAATTTCTCGACGGTCATATCAGGTTGCCACAGAAAATCTTTGACTTTTTTCATAGTAAGAATAATTAGAGTAGTGACTAAGAATTTATTTAATCGGAATTGGAATTGCCTTACTCATAGCATTGGCAATTTTAGAAGGTTTTTAAAGTTTTTGACGAGCTTCTTAAAAACCACCCAGTGGGCGATTTGGTAATCTAAGGTTTTCACCCGGTAGGTATCTCTGGTGAATTAAAGCTTGTTGATAAAATTAACGTAAAGTTCTAGGAGCATTAAATCTTCGTATAATTTCCGCTGATTGAGACCTAAAATTTTTATCGAAATGCATAAATGAAACTCGTGGATGTCTGCCATAAAATTTGTTAGAGGCATAAATTAATCCGTTAAACTCTGGAGATAAACTTGGATTGTCTACTTGATCGGGATCTCCAACTAAAAATATTTTGCATCCTTCTCCAACTCGTTCAATTAATTGTTTAATTTCAAATGGTGTATAATTTTGAGCCTCATCTACGAATATAATTTTATTTTCGAATGTTCGTCCTCGTGCAAATTGTAAGTGTTCTATTTCTATTGCAGCTGTTCTTGCTGGAAGGTAAAAATTTCCAATTTTATCTTTAGTCCTTAATTCTGCCCCTGGCTGAATAGATTTTTTTGGATGCAGAAGTATTTCTCTAAACGGAAGAAATCTGTCAATTCCACAAAGATTATGAGCATCTTCAAAACTCTTCATTCCCTGATATGTCTTTTCAAATATATTTCCTGGCAAAAATCCCAACTCTCGATTTTTATCTCCGATAATATCATTTGTTTTAAATAAAACTATTCCATTATAGTCTCTCTTTTTCCCTGTTCCTAAAATCTGATTAATTGCTGCCGCATATGCAATAACCGTTTTTCCAGAACCAGAACCACCAGTTATAAAACTTAATTCTACATCTTTACTAGTCAATTGATCCCAACAGAGTCTTTGCTCAAGAGTCCTTGCTTTTAATAGTGGCAATTCCGATTCGATTTGCGTATTCCTGTTAAATTGTATTAGTGAAACTTCATCGGTTGCAGAAAATCTTTCACTTAAACCATGCTTTTCTAATTTCTGTTGTACCTTATAGACTAATTGATTATTAACTAGTATATATTGGTGTCCATACAATGAATCTAATCCTGTTTCTTCTAAAACATTGTTTACCGTTATTTTTTTAGGATTATTGTAAGTTATTTCTATCATGCCCGATTTTAGTGGAATTGTAGTATATTTTAAAAAATCCGGGAAGGAAACTTTTTTACCTTTTCTTTTTAAATTGGATGTTTTTACAGGACAGCGAGTAATATATTCTATTTTATCAAGTGGCTCATCCCATCTTATTATTCCCCCAGATGATAATTTTATTTGATTTATTTTATCTCCATTATTAGAATTTTTAGTTATCATTTCATTAGTCCATTCAAGAACATTTTGGAGTTCATGATAATTTAGATTTCTTGTGTCATTGGCTTTTTGTTCTAATTCTTCAAAATCTAAATAGACAATATTATTTTCTGCTATTCGTGCTAATCCCTCTTTTCCTGCAGAGGCAAGAACATCTAATTCAACTTTATATTGTTTCTCCATTTTCCTCTTTTCGAGCAAATTCTATCAATAGATTATACTCTTTTTTTATTGCTCTTCTATATTTTGCACCATAATGTTTTAAATTTCTTTCTGGCAAAATAATTGTATCTCTTAATTTATCTGCTAATAGTTTTCCTGCAATAATTTTTCTCTCATTTTTTTGTACTAAAAGATTATTATCAGGAGATAGGCTTTGATAATTTATTATTTTCTTATAGAATGTTTTATAATCGTATTTTATAGCTTTTTTAGCTACATCATAAAGTAAAGAATATATATGGTCTCCTTCAGACTCTGAAGACACAATATCTAGTGTATTATCTAACCTCTCTAAAAGGGAAAGTTGTTTGCCCATAAAATAAGTCTAGAAGTCTTTGTTTATAAGGATTTATTGTGTCAAATGTATTATATTCGCCTTGAACTTTTCAAAGTCATCAATTGGAATCATCGCGCCCGTCGCCTCGTCATGTCCGCCACCCGTTGCTTCTTCAATATCTGCTATTGCCAACTTTGTCATTTTAAGTGCATTAGGACCTCGAATTGAAATGTTGACTTTTTCCGGACGCTTAAATGCAACAACAATTAATTTATCCCTGTGATTAAAATAAAGTCTATTTGCTATTTCGGACGACATCGACATTTCACCTGAGTACGAGAAAAAAAGTACCGGAGATTTCTCGTCAAAGTTTGCTTCAGCTTTTTCGATTTGTTTGTTATAGAATTTGTTTAACTGAGTATACCGTCTTTGGAATTGTTTCGTATACTGATTTTCCTCAAGAATGTCGCGGGGTCCGTTAGCCCTAAATAGATATTTAATTAGAGTAACAACGTTTGTAGTTGTATCCATTAGACCAAAATTTAACATTCTAACCATTTTCCCAATTTCAGTTGAATGAAGCACATCAAAAGCCGAAAGTTTCGAGGATAAAAGTTCAGGATTTTGCTCCGCAAATTTTTCTACAAAATCTGGCATGTAAACATCGCCTATACATCCGATTACTGCAAGCCACAAATCATCTTGTCGATTAAAAACTTTTTGCGCAATATAAGTTGTTGGCTCAGCTTCCGGAAGAGAATTATAGTAAGACGTTTTTTCTATTATTTCTTTCGGAGTTTTTGTCTCGTGATGATCTATCCAAACCATAGGTATACCCTTTTGCTCGACAGCTTCCGCAAATTCTTTGCTCAGCTCGGCCTTATCTAAAATAAAAATTACATCTGGATTTAACTCTTCAACTTTTTTAAAATATCGCTCTTTCAAATCCGGAAACGATTTTATCGTAACGCCCTTGCCTCTGCCAATTGCTCTTCGGAAAATTAAAAATGCACATAATCCATCCACGTCGTTATCGAAAAAAAATAATGGGTTTTGCGACGCCTCTAATCTATCTCGAATTTCTTGAAGTTGCTCCTGAGATATCATTAATAAATTACCTTCCCACTTAGTATTTGTTCCCGAAGATTTCTGATTTCTTCATAAATTATATTTGCTCGATTTTTAAGAATTAATTCCAAATCGGACGAATCTAATTTCAAAATATTTTCCAAATTATTATATGTTTTTACCATTTGAGAAACTTCTTTAATAGACAGAGTCAGATGTAACAAAAAACGAAAACCTCTTGGAGAGATGCTTTCTTCAAGCGGTTTTTCAAAAATCAATCTTGAGATTGATTCAATATCCAGAAGTCCCTCGAATGTCAAATTAGACAAGAGAGTTTTAGATTTTTTCAACGAGAGATTTGCGTAATCCCTTAGAATTTCGGACTTGATTTTATCCACACCTCTCAACAATTCCCTATACCGCATGTACATAATATTCCCCTCTTTCCCTATTTCGGTAAAATTCCGCTTAATTGATTCGGAAATTTTTAGAACCATTTCAACTCGCTGAATTACTTTACAAATATCACTAATCGAAACGAGTTCGGACATTTCGAGAATATTCAGGCTATTAACATGTTCAACTAAAATTTCTTTTTGTTTTTCTAGAATTTGCAAAGTTGAATTTATATTTCTCAAAAGTTCTCCAGTTGTTTTCAAATAGTATCTCGATGAACCGTAATAGAGCGTTGTTTTTTTTCGTCGCTCAGAAACCGCCACCACAAATGTGTGAGCTTGCTTCGCGGTTCGTTCGGCAGACTTATGTCGCATTCCGGTTTCAATCGAATGAAGAGTGTTGTCGGGATTCATTAAGACATTTGCATGAAGTATACGCTTTAAATCTGGAGATAAAATTACCGCCCCATCCATTTTGCAAAGTTCGAAAAGTTTCTGAGAAGTAAAACGACTATTAATTCTAAAACCACCTTCTATCATATTTTGTCTTTGAAGTTCGTCTGTATCAAAGACTATCATCGCACCCAGCCCCGACCTGACAACATCGTCAATTACAGTCCTAAGAGATGTCCCCGGCGAGACCAATCTAATAAAATCTATCAGAGTTTTTTCCTTTTCTACTACCATAATCAAAAAAGAACACACTAGTATTTATAGTTTATGTGAGAATTTATAAATTGCGATATGTTTTGCTTCTCATGGTAGATTATGTTAAGAAATATCAAAAGATTGTTAATGAATTGATTAAGGAAAGTTTTCCCATATTGAAAGCAAAGCGAATTTCTATAATTGAAAATAAAAAAAGTCATGCTACTGCACTTGTTGTTAAAAGTCCTTTTTCTTTAAAGTTAACTGTTAATCATAGGGCGAGAGGATATTCAAAAAAACTTATTATGGGTCTTTTTGCTCACGAATTGTGTCATTTCGAACAATGGGAAAAACATCCATGGGATTATTATTTTTTGCAAGGCTTTAGAGTTACTTTTAAAAAATTAAACATTAAAATGGAGAAAGAAACAGACAGACAGGCAATTAG
>JBDRJI010000022.1:0-14107 GCA_043815105.1 archaeon | reverse complement strand
TTACGACCCACCAGGGGCGCCTACTGGGTAAACCTGTAGAAATTATTTATAAAAATTGCGACGCAAGTTTTATAAACCAAATTTATTAAAACTTAATATGATGAATTTAAAATTAGCCGGTTCAAAATTTACAAAAATAAGTGCGGAAAGAAACACTGAATTTAGTGGTAAATTAGAAATAAAAACAAATATTAAAAACATTTCTTTAGAAAAAAGTAAAGACGCAAAAGATATATTGAGATTATTTTATAGTTTTGAAATAAATTATAATGAATTAGGAAAAATACTCGTAGAAGGAATTCTCTTTTTATCGGGCGACTCAAAAACAGTTAAAGAATTATTAAAAATTCAACAAGATAAAAATTTTAAATCTCCAGAATATGTAGCAATTACAAATTTAATTATTCAAAAAGCATCAATTAAAGCTTTCGAATTAGAAGAAGAATTAGGATTACCAATTCATATCAAACTTCCAACGCTTTCTATTAAACAATAATCAACTAATTTAAATAGCTTTTCTATAATATAACAATAGGCCCATATCGCGTAATGGTATCGCACGCGGCTCGAACCCGCGGCCTTTCGAGGCATCCCCGTTCGATTCGGGGTATGGGCGTATAATGGGATTGTAAATCCCATCGATTCTCATCCAGATATGGGACAGAAATTCGATTTACCCTCGAAGAGGGTACTTACGAAGTGCCGAACATCTTTGCTCCTCGAAGAGGTTCCTGTGACTCTTGTGGTTACGAATTTTACATAAAATAAAAAATAAAATTAATGTAAAATTTCAGAGTGAAGTGTGAGTAGGGTATGGGCGTCTTCCGAATCGAACGTTCGATTTAATTACCTATTTTTTTAGAAATATTAAGTTTATTCAAATAATCATTAATAAGTGCCTTTTGTTTTTCTTCTTTAATAATAGTATTAGGAGACACATTATTTCTTGAAAAAATAAACCATACTAAAACAAATATCAATACTAATACTATAAATATTATAACACTCCAAAATATCCAACTAAAACCACCGTTATTAGTTGCAATACTTTCCTCAGTCATATTCCCTACTCTAATCACAGTAGTACTTTCATTTAAATCAACTGAATTACTAATATTATCAACCAACGCCAAACTAACATCATCCCCCTCTTCAAAAATATAAATCTTATTACTTTGTGTTTCCCCTATTCCATCGCTAGCATGAATCCTAAGAATAACAAAATCAGTAAAGCTATCTTTAAGTTTAAAGGTCACACTATAATCAGTTATATTAATATCTAAATTACTATTTTCATCAACCCAATATGTCATACTATCCCCATTGGGATCCTTAAAATAAAAATCAAAAATCACACTTGCCTCTCCATCTCGAGGAACTGCAATAGGCTTAATATATTCTATTAAAACTGGCGCGTAATTAATATATTTAACAATTTCAACATTAAACATATTTGAATAAATAACGGGAAGCGGGTCAATCACCCCAAAAGTAAAAGAAGAATTCCCAGTAGTGTTATACTCAGGTTTAAAATAAACAGCCCCATTTTCAATTTTATAAAATATACCAATAGAATTAGAAATAACATCGATATCAAAAACCCAACCATTCTCAGAATCAATAACATCCTCAATATTAAAGGCAAAATTCCAACTACTATTTTTTTCAAACGTAAAATTCGAAATATTTTGATTAAAAACCTTATTCTCGCCAATATAAATTGCCTGAGTAAATAACCCATTCCAAGATTTATTATTAAAAGAATTATAAGTTATATTATATTCCCAATTTCCCTCAGATAAAATATTATTAGAATAATAAACTAGTGGTCCATCCCATTCAACGGGAGACAAAAAAGAATCAGGAGATATTTTAAACTTAGAATTAAAATATACAAGCGCCTCATCTTCATTACTATTTGTATAATTATTTATTTCATTAAAACGCGTGAGTAAACTCAACCGGAATCCAGCCAAATCAAAAAAATCATCCAAATCAAAAAAATCATCATACATCTCAGAAGTAACATTGACATAATCAGCTTCAATTAACCCAGAAGACGAAAAATCATAAAGCATATACCAAATTTCGTCAACCCCATTCCCCTTCATCGCAACAAACTGCGTACAATTACCTCCACTCTCTAAACTTTCCTTAAAAATTCTAATTCCATCAGAACTCTCAATAAAAACCTCATCCCAAAGTGCCACAATATCTGAATTGCTACAATTATTCACAACAATATCAGGCACCCACACAACATTTCCCGTAAAATTATCGCCAACAATCCATAAAAAACCAACAATAATAAAAAACACTAAAACCCAGCTCCAACTCCCCACTTTCTCCATCTAATAATTAATCTAAATAACAATATAAACCTTACTAATCCAAACACATATAAAACAAATTAACCTATTTAACATATGCCAAAAATTTCCGAACAAAAAATCGAAAAAATTTCCGAACAAATTTTATTTTATTTATATTCCATATTTCCAAAACAGGTTTTTACAGCGGATATAGCAAAAGAAATTGCAAGAGATGAAGAATTTATTAAAAACTTACTAATAAAATTAGAAAAAAAACAATTAGTTATAAAAATCGACAAAAATTCACAAGGGTTTCAATATTCTCGTAGATTAAGATGGAGAATTTCAAATAAAGCCCACGAAATATACAAAATCAATCAATAATAAAATAATTATTCCTTAAAAACCATAAATGGAAGTATATTTCAAAAAACAACTATAATTATAAACTAAAGCCCCTCTTTATTCCTATGGATCCAATAAAAGAGGCCTTTATTAAGATAAAAGAGGATATATCTTATCTAAAAAACGAAATTCTTCAGCTTAAATCTCAAATCAAAGATGTTCAGACAACTCCAACACATAATCTATCACAAACACATCAACAAACAGACAAACAGACAAACATTCAGACAACTCCAACACATAATCACTACATAGAGCCCCTATATACACCAAATTCTAATAGTTCCATAGGAAATAGGGGGGTTCCAACAGACAAACCAACAAACCAACAAACAGACCAACAATCACATAATTACACTCAAATTACTCCCAATTCAGAATTCAAACAGGCAAATAATATATTAGCCTCTCTTGACAACATAAAGAAAGGAATTCGCCTTAAATTTAAAATGTTAACACCCCAAGAAATGCTTATTTTTAGCACACTATACACCCTAGAAGAGCAAAATACAGACAAAATAACATATCGTACCCTCGCACTACAAATCAAACTTAGCGAATCCTCTATAAGAGATTATATCAATAAACTCATCAACAAGGGTATCCCAATAGAGAAAATCAAACAAAATAACAAATTAATCGTCCTAAAAATATCGCCAGATCTCAAAAACATAGCTACTTTAGCTACAATTCAGAACCTCAGAGAATTGTAGATACTCGAAATATTCGCTAAGAATGTTACTTTAGCTACAATTCAGAACCTCAGAGAACTATAGACACCTTAAGCGTTACTTTAATACTTCCCTATCTACAATTCAAAATCACAATAACTCATAAATTTTTATTTTTACCGACGATAAATTATATTTTACAGATATATCTAGTAAACTTTTTACAAAAATCAAATATAGTTATATGTTATTCGGTTAAACGATTACAATATTCTATCTAATTGACTCACTTTTCATCCTAATATCATAATTTTAACATACCAATTAGCCATTAAATTTAATCCTATCAAACCCCAAATCTAACCTATTTGGGTGTGTTTTTATTTTGAATTTAATACTTACTTTTTTGCCTAAACCAACAAATTCTCACAAACACTCACTTTTCTACTTTTATTTACAAAAAAACCACCACTTTTCCAGGAAATTTACTCCCTTTAACTCTCACTTTTCAGGTTTTCAGGTATTTTTAGCCCCTTTTGTTGCTTTAACCTTAACTTTTACACTTTTTACAATAATTGATTTGATTTCGTCGGGTATATATAGTCTTTTTTTGCCATTTATCTCTCGAGCCTCCATAATTATTCCTTCATTTTTCTGTTTTATCGTATTAATTTGGCCTCTTATTGTGCTTCTATCTTTACCAAGTAAAGCAGCCAAATCTTCATAACTAAGCTTCATCTCGGAGTTCAACAATGCCCAAACAATGGCCCTTTCCATCACAGTAAGATTGTCTAAAATATCTGTTTGGACAGCTGTTTGGACAGCTGTTTGGACAGCATTGGACGTTGTTTGTTTAACCCCCGCTGTTGATAGCTGTTTGGACACACCCCTGGACAACCGGGGTCCAAAGAAAGAAATAAAATCTTTTATTTCTGCAAGGTCTTCCTTTATCATTAAAAGCTGATCTTTAATATTTGGGAATTCATTGTCATGTAACGCATGTTTATCGTCGAGGTGTTTAATCCATTTACCCACTTTATTAAAATCTTTTTTTACATGATTAAATGAATCTTGAACTTCCTCCCTTAATTTATTAATTCTTTTTTTATGTCCGAATAAGTCTAACATCTTACATTTTTTTAAATAACTTTCTTTATAAATGTTTCGCGCTGTTTGGACAGTAAACACCATCCACACCCATTTAAACACCAAAATCACAGCGCTGTCCAAACCTTAAACAACTACTTTTATCGTCGATAAATAGTTTAAGATAATAAAAATAACAAAACATTTACTTAAACACCTGTCCAAACACCCACTCCATACCATTTAAACACCCCATGCATGTGAAAGCTGTCCAAACACCCACTAAAATAACCTAAAAATATATGCCAAAACAATTATAAACTTCAAAAATCATATTAAAACATGCAATTAAAAAAGAAGTTGATATACTCTGGGATAATTTCTGCAATCGCATTAATTGCCTCAATATTTATGCCGATTGTTCCATGCAGAATAGCACCAGGAGTTCCAAATCCGATATACAAATGGACACTATGCTCCCTAAATCCAGATCAATTCAAGTCCATAAATTCCATTAGAGAATATTTTGGATACACAACTTCACTAACCGATTCATATGTATTGCTACTTTTAATAACATTCATTATAGCTATGGTGTTTTTTCACTATACTATAAAGAAAAACAAAAAAAATTAAAAGGAGGTAAATAAAAATGGGCGAAAATAATTTAGTAGGAATTCTAACGTGGATTGTGGGAATTATCGTGGCTCTTGCGGTCGGTTCAGGAATGATAGATAGCACCCTAAGTATCCCAGGAATCCCAGGAATAATCACAATAATAGCTGGATGGATAGTAGTAATAGGCTCAATCACAAGTCTAATCTTGGCAATTTTCAACAAATAAAATGAGATTATTTCTTTGTCCAAACAAGGTTTGGACAATATTTTTTTTCAACCAATTTCAACCAGTAAATAAAGATTTTCACAAAGCTAACCAAAGTGCACAACCGCAAGGTATGGAGACAGAATTTATCAACATCTCGGTCATAATTACCCATTAATAAAACCCGCAGAGTTTTCAAAATTTTCATAACCTACAAAATACTAAACAACTTCAAAAAATTCTCACGAGCCAATTATACAAATTTTTAAAAAACCCAAATCAAAAGTCTATACATCCTGCAAAATCTTACACGAATCTCCAAAAGAAGTTAACACGAGCCAATTATACAAATTTTTAAAGAACCCAAATCAAAAGTTAGCATAACCTGCAAAATCTTACACGAATCTCCCAAAGAAGTTAGCAGGAGCAGATTGTGCGAATTTTTGAAGAACCCAAGCCAAAAGTTTGTATAATCTGCGAAATCTTATGCGAACTTCGAAGAAGTTCGCATAAGATAGATTGTATGACGTTCTTCCATTGCTAAACGAACGAAAATTATACGTTTGCACAAAGTTTTTAATGTACGAACGCTTTATTTCCGGATGATAAAAGAGTGTGTTAACTGCAAGTCTGAAAAAGAACATCATGCCAAAGGTCTCTGTTATACCTGCTACAAAAAATTAAAATGGCAACCAAAAATCCAGACATGCAAACGATGCAAACGAAAAATAGCCATTCATGCCAAGGGCCTCTGCGCCGGATGCTACAATTACATTTTCCACCTCGACAAAAACAAAGCATACGGCCAACGAAAACGAAATAACATAGACCTCAAAACCTACCGAAAAACAACAAAAATTTGTGCCATTTGCGGATTCGACAAAATCGTAGACATCCATCATATAGACGCTAACAAATCCAACAAATCCCAAAAAAACCTCATAGGCCTCTGCCCAAACCATCACAGAATGATCCACAACTTCAATTTTCGAAACGAAATCTTCCAATCTCTGAAAGAAAAAGGCTTCGACCTTCCCTTGGATGAAAAACTCAGATTTCACGAAAAGGGATAGTGCCTAATTCTGAGAGATTATTTTTCAAATTTTAATGTATCTCCAGTAAATTTTAATACAATAAGTCAGCAAATCCCTCAACTTTCAGAAAAAATGCGCGTAACCACCCCTTAAAACACATAATCGCCACCCCTTGCCCCATTTTTCTTACCTCTTAAAATTCATTAAAAATATCCAGTCCTTAAGCGAAAAAGTGAGAGTTAGCTCTCATCTTTTTCAAGAAAAAGTTGCCTCAAGAATTAGGAATACAGAATAATGAGAGTTAAAAATATTATTCTTAATATAAATGTGAGACATATAAATATAATTCAGCTTAAACCAAATATTAAAATCACCGACGACAAAACCCAAAAAACTAGTCTTAAAATTGATGCATAAATCCAACAAACCAAATCAAAATAATAGTTATTCGGTTAAGCGAAAACAGAAAATCCAATTACTTTCTAAAACAATCCCTACATAAAACAGGTTTTCCAGATACAGGTTTGAACGGAACAGTCGTCGCCTTGCCACACTTTGCACAAACAACATCAACATCCCTTCGCCTATTGTCCCTATTATTATTAAAACTTCGTTGAGGGCGCCCCTTCCTAAAACAATCGCTACACTTAACCGGTCGCCCCTCCGTCGGCTTAAACGGAATCTCGCATTCCTTACCGCAATCAGCACAAACCGCCTTAAACTTTTCTCTGTCCATTAAAGTATATAGAACCACCCTATAAAAACCTTTGTTTGGAAAAATCAACATTTGCGAAGAAGTTGGATAAAAATGCTATACCTTAAAGTTTAAATATTAATTAAACCAATCCCTAATATGAAAGACCCACTAACCCAAAATAATAAAATGTATGATTTAATTAATATATCATATCAGGCATCGAAACAAATTCCTAATCTAATGGCCCATCTTACGTTAGGTTTTCTTCCAGAACAAGAATTACTCGAAAAAAAAATTTCATGGTATGATTCAAAGATAGGCGTAGAACTTTCTGGAATGACCGAAGTTGCAGCCACCCTTTTTATAAGCACCATAGATAGTAATTTAACCCAACTCGCATGCTATTCTAACGCACTATCCTCTATAATGACTAGATATAGTACACTGTCCGAAGATAAAATAGGCAATAGAAATACAAATATTTTTGGGACACAAGAACACCTAGGAAATATTTATCTAGAAATGGCATACAGACCAATAAAAAAAATTGTAAAAAATTTAACAGGATTATTGTAACCTCCCCAAAAAACCTATAAACCAAAGTTCGCACAATATATTAGGTGAAAATGGACTCAGAAGAATTTTTAAAAAAAATCGAGGTAGAGCTAAAAATATCGAAAAACTCAAACCACACTATTCGTAATTATATTAAGTCAAATAAAGAATTATTAAACTTCACAAAAAAATCTCCCGATGAAATAACTTCCGAAGATATCAAACTTTTTATGGCCGAAAACCTAACCGACAAAGCCGCAATGTCAATAATACTTTTTCTCTCCGCAATCAAATACGCCTATCTTTCAATCTTCAGCAACGACATTACCGCCTTAATAAAACGACCCAAAAAAGAAAAACGACTTCCAACAATTTTATCAAAAGACGAAATCAAAAAACTACCCGTAGAATTCAAAACCGAAAAATCTAAACTAATGGTCAGTCTGATATACGCCTGCGGTTTCCGAGTTTCAGAATTAGTAAATCTAAAGATTGCAGATTTAAACTTTCCAGAAAAAACCGGGCACATTCGTCAGGCAAAAGGAAACAAGGACAGAGTTTTCAACATCCCAGAATTTTTAACAGAAGAACTTCAGGATTTAGCAAAAAAACAAAACAAAGAAAAATATTTATTCACCGGACGAAACGGAAAACTCTCGACGAGGAATCTTCAAAAAATAGTTTCATCAGCCGCCAACCGAGCCGGACTAAGAGGCGTCCACTGCCACACGCTCAGACACTCATTCGCGACACATCTTCTCGAGAGCGGAGTCGACATAAGACACATACAAGAAATGCTCGGGCATGCCGATTTATCTACGACACAAATATATACTCACGTCTCGACGGAAGAACTCAAAAAAATCCCATCCCCGATTGATAACCTAAATAAAAATTAAAAATTTAAGAAGAATCACCTCTTCTTCTTTTTGACAACTTTTTTGACAACTTTTTTTGGAACATTACACTGACAACATCCGTGACCCATTCCAATCTTTATGACGAGAATCACAAAAATTCCAACAAACCACCAAATATTTGTGTTATGAACCCAGCTCATCGCACCAGCCCAAAGTTTCAAGACAATAATCACAAAGGCAATAGTAGCAACCTTGCAAGAAGCAATCGTCCAGCCATCCATATTACAACAATCTTTTAACATATTACACCTCCAAAAATAATAAACAATCCAACTATAAAAACCTCACGCCTTTCGGCTTTCCATCCATCTCCAAATTTCAAAAGCGTCTTTCCCGCGAATCTCAATTACTAATTCAATCTCTCCCTCTTCGCAACTATCCAACACCTCTAACTCCTGTGATTCAAAATTTATACCACGAACTTTTCTAATAAAACAAGTCTCGTCGCAATAAACAACTTCATCAAGAATCCTCTGAAAATTTTCCTGAACAAAACTCGGCGCATCCTCTAAATAAATATTAAGTTCGACGATCTCCGCTATATCAACACAATCCTGAGTTACACCACAAGACACCGTAGTGCCAGTTGCATCACCGACGCAAATTCTCACACTCTTGAAAACATAAAAATTATAAAAATAAATTCCTGCCACCAATAAAATCACAACAAAAATAATAGCCACGATTCCAACAAAAACTAATGCACCACCTTTTTTTCTCATTAAAATATTACAATAACACATTTTATAAATTCTTCCAAGTATGAATCTATATGACATGCAAAAAATGTGGCTACTCAGACCAAAAAGAATCAAAATTTTTTGGAAGCACATTATGTAAAATTTGTGCATCATTCGCTCCCGACAAAATTCAAGACTTTCAAAATTATATTTCCGAAAAAATCGATTGGAAAATTCTAGACACCTTCAGAAAATATAAACAACTGCCAGGCAAAAAACAAAAAGATGGAATGGAAAAAATGGCAAGCATCGGACGACTTGTTACACGAGCCCCGCTAGGCTATGACGTCACCAACGGCAACCTAATTCCAAACGAAGACGCAGTCAGAGTTCACTCACTATACCGAACATTCCTAAATCGAAACTACTCACTAAACTCTCTTTCAAAAAACTTCTCTCTCTCGGTCAACGGACTAAAAAAAATCCTGACAAACCGAACCTATCTCGGAGAAATAAAATTCGACGGCAAAATTCACAAGGGCGACCATCAGCCAATAATTAACCCAGAAATATTTTACGCTGTCCAACGAAAACTGAAAACATATTTGAGACCTCGGAAGAAATAATTATATTTTATTAAATTTAAACAATTACCTAAATGACGTCTGTCTCATTGCCCGAGCCTTAGAATCACCCGGCTTACAAGCTTCCTTTCTTCGTGTATCAGCAATCAACATATTTCTATCATACATTAAGAACGCACTTCTAACATCCTCACTCTTCGTCCACTTAACAATCGCTCTAGCAATCGCCAATCGACCAGCTTCAACCTGGCAAGCAGTTCCGCCACCCTTGACATTTATAGCAATGTTAAAATTCAATTTACCCAAAACATCCTTAGCAATAATCAACGGCTCATTGATTTCTAACTGTTGCAAACTACTCAAAAAACTCAACGGTCTCTTATTGAAAGTCACAATCCCACTACCGTCCTCGATAGTAGCCTTAGCGACCGCACTTTTTCTCTTCCCCGAAACAACTAATTTATTCATTTCAATAACTCCACTATTTCTTTAATTTTAGAATATTTCATAGGTTTTTTATGATTCAGTTTGATAATATTTTTTAATTCATCTTCTCCCAAATCACCCTTCCCAATATGGCACTTCAATCTTCTAATCGCATCTTGCCCCTTCATCCTATCTCTCGGTAACATTCCCCGAATCATTCGCTTAACAAGTCTATCTGCAACTCTTGGATATTTAGGACCCTTTATCGAGCCACCACTTCCCATTTCTCTCTTAGCTAAAATCTTCTTCGCAAAAAGTCTTTTATCTCCCGAAACGATTATCTCTTCACAATTAATAACATCAGCAGAATTACCCTTCAACAAATCTTTAGCAACCACACTCGCCAATCTACCAAAAATTGCCCCCTCGCCGTCATAAACTAATTTCGCCATTATCGTAAAATATCATAACCATTTAATTCAGGATTCTTTTTCATCTCGTCAATAATAGAAATAAATGTTCCCTTTGCGTCCTTAATCTTTTCAGCCGCTCTTCCAGATACAGACCACGCAACAATCTTTTTCGCCCCGCTCAAATCTCCAGCACTCAAAACCTTTCCCGCAATCAAGACATCACCCTTAATCATATCAATATCTTTCAAATTAACCGCAGGCCATCTTCTCTTTGGTCGCGCCAACTCTTTCGCAACAACAGGATTCGTCTTTTTCAATTTTATAATAGCCTCGACTAAAGAAACATCCATTTTGTGTTTCATCCTTTTCTCTATTTTTGTTTTGTTTATTTTTATATCCATTTTCTAATTCGAGATTATTTGAAAAGGGTTCCCGTGACCCTTGTGGTTACCATTTTCAAGTTTATTTGAAACTTTCTAAAAATTCCCTACGAACTTTTAGCCAATCACTTAATTGTTTTAGAAACTTCCGAAAGATTTCCCTTCAGAGCTTTACATGCTTCTGTAAAAATTTCTTTAGCTTCAATTTGCCCCCACGATTCAATTGTGAAAACCAAATGATTATCAAGTTCAATACTAACGCCAGGGTATTCGGACATATCGTCTTGATCCAAGTCACAAGCCGCAGCATTTTTTACCCTCAACTTTTCACCGAACATTTCAAAAACTTCAGGATAAATTTCAGCCAGCTCACTCTGCATTTCGCCTTCGCCAGAAATTTTAATTTTAGGTAGATGTTTATAGAAAGCTAGCCCAGGCATAAACTTCGATTTCTCATTTCCTTTCCCAATTTTAGCTCGAGCAACCAATTCAATTTCCTGCCCGTCACTAAGCAAAACAATTGGAGTATCAGGATAAACAACATCACCATCAAGTTCACTCGCAAGAACTTCGGTTACATCGCCCTTTCCCTTAACTTTTAATTTCATTTCAACACTCTGGTCAGCCTTCATCTTTTGATTCTTTAATGATATGAGCCCAAGTCTATGCGCAATAATTTCATCGTAAAGGGCAGAATCATTTTTATAAATATCAGCCTCGACAATCGCCAAAATCGGAACTTCTCCAACACTTCTTCGAATGGCGTTAGCCAAACTAACATTCATATCACTAACAAAACTAATCTCTTCCGGCGTTTTTATAATCATTTCCATTTTATTTTATTCAGTTTTTAGTTTATAAGCTTAGCTACTTATACTCTCCTCCCCCTTCTTCCGCCCGCTTTCTTCGGACCGCCACGAGCAACGGCAGTCGTCTCAACTATACTTAAAATTTTAAATCCTTCTTTGGTCAAAGTCCGAACAATCGCGTGCGCCCCAGGTCCAATTCCAGTCTCTCCAGTTTGTCCCTTCATTCTAACATAAAGCGTTTTAATTCTATAATCCCTACACGCGTCATGTATCTTCTTCGCAATAAACATAGCAATCGTAGGATTCGCCCTCATTCGGTCATGCTTCGTAATTTGCCCACCGGAAATTCGCCCAATAGTATTCCCAGCCAAATCGGTCACAGTAGCAATCGTATTATTAAAACTCGCATAAATATTCAAAACCCCAACATTCTCTTCAATTTTCGCCATCTTCAATAATTTCCCCCCTTTCTTCATCTATTACTTTTTCCACAGGAGCCACTTTTTTAATTTTCCTTTCTTTTAAACTAATCTTATTTTCCATTTCTTTAGTCACAACAAACGATGGGATATTAACAACCGCTCCATCAACCAAAACATTCTTATGAATAATTAATTGTCGTGCCTGCTTTACTGTATTAGCTAATTTCTTTTTGAAAAGGAAAGTTTGCAATCGTCTTTCAAAAATATTTTCTTCAGTTAATGCCAGCACATCAGAAATATCTGTAATATTCATGCCAACTTTATTTAACTTGTCAAAAAATATTTGTTGCTCAGCCATATCTTTACTAATTAAAGTCTTAGCTCTTCGTCGTAATTTTGAAACAGCGGTCTTTGCTTTCCAGATTTCTCGCTTATTTTTCAACCCATACCGTTTAACCAAAACATTCTCTTCATCCATCCTAGTTCGATCAAACAACTTTTTAGGACGACTAAACAATTTACGTTTTCTTTTAATATCTCCCATTTTATTTATTCTTCTTAGCAGCCGCAACAGATTTCTTTCTATTACGCCTGAAGTTTGCTTTAGTTCTTTGTCCCCTCACAGGTAAATTAGCCGCATGTCGAATGCCCTTGTATGACTTGATTTTTTTCAATCTCTTAATGTCAAATTCTCTCCTTAGTTTCAAATCCATCCCGCCAATATGTTTATCTTCACCATCTTCAAAATCTTTTTGCCTATTTTTCAAAAACTTAGGCACCGTAGGATTTTTGACAAATTCTTCAATTACATTTATCCCATTCTTATCGACGTCCTGAATTCTCTGTTTTTTATCAAGTTTCAAAATTTTACAAATTGCATTAGCAAGCGCCCAAGAAATTCCATTAATTTTAGTAAGTGCATGACTAACCTTAGTATCTCCTCGAATATCTTTTCCCAACACTCTCACTAGTGTAACATCGCTCTGTTCTTCCTTGCCGTGTTTTTTCTTTATTTTTCCCATCTTGATATTACAAAATAAACAGATTGTGTCTCTGTATTTCTGTTAACTCCTCCATAATTCTTTTTTCAATAAGTCTCTCCGGGGAGGGCATATTGGGAATCCGCTTTTTGATATCGTCAAACGACTCAAAATCTTTTTCTTCCCTTGCCTCAAGAAGCGCCTTCGTGTGCTTTTTTCCAAGTCCAGGTAGTAATTCAAATTGATGAAGTCGGGTATTTATAGCTTGCGCCTCATTAAAAAACTTAACAAATTTTTGCTCATCCCTTTTGACAGCATTCTTAATAAACTCTTCCACCTCGTGCTTTGCCGTTTCAGTTAACTTCTCTCTCGGACATCGCCCAAGAATATATTGAACCTTTTCTCGTTTTCCATCGCCAATATAAACAGTCTCTCCAACCTCAAATCTTTCTCCTCGTCGAGGAACAAGTTGTAACAAAGTAAACCCACTGGTCCCGATAGCCTGAGCCATAGGCATTCTTTTATTTTCCAACGGATAACCATAAGGCAAAAAATCTAATATAACTGCGTTCTCTTCCTTAGCCATAGTTAATATTTTTTAGCAACATCTAAAATTTTATTTACTTCGTCTTGGTCAAGCGATACTCCAACAAGAATTTTATTCAATTCGGAAGCATCAGTCGGAACAAAATCCACAATCTTCACAATGTGCTCGTCCTTCAACTTAATCAAATCAATGCCCCTCAATTCCTCTTTCATCTCTTTCGCTTTTTTAATATTCATTGTATTAAAACCCTTAATAAAATCTTTAATCGCCTTGCCCTTATCTGAATCTCCAGCTAAGACAACAACTTCTGCCATCGTGATAGGTGTTTTTTCTTTTATTGTCATTTTACAGTTTCCTCAAGTG